>JABDFM010000038.1 GCA_013286565.1 Bacteroidota bacterium | reverse complement strand
TTATCGTTTTAACACGATGACTTTTTCTTATTTTTAAACCGGAAATCGCTTCCGGCTTTCTGCCTTGTGAAAGGCCCCGTTCGTTTTGGGATTGCAAAGGTAAGAACCTTTTTCCGCTTATGCAAAACTTATTTTTTTTATTTTTAAATCTTGCTTTCAACACCCTCACAGAACATTCCGCTAACTCATTTGCGGGCTGCAAAGGTACACAGGTTTTTGGATTGTGCAAGCTATCGCTACGAAAAAAGCATGAGTGTATAGATAACACTTTGCTTATCAGCCTGAAAAAAGATCAATTACCATTATTATGCTACAGCTAGTGGTAATACATTTCAGGGTGAGTGATACTATATATAATATATGGTACTCCTTATACTATATAATAGTATAGTGCAAACGCAGTTTGCCGGGAAGAGCATCTAATCTTACAACTCAATCCCTTTTTACATACCACCACGCCCATAGTATAAGGAGTGGCTGCAAAACAACCAGGCGTACCCATGCTATTAACGGAGTTACGGTAAGGCTGCCTAACTTAAAGGGCGCATCGCCGATCATACTAATATGCACCGGCAAAAACGCGATCAGCATTAATATAACACCACAAGCTGCAACAGTTCGGGTTTTTGGAAATATCAGCATCCCACCAAATAACAGTTCGAAGCAACCCGCCAGTATATTTAATAGTATAGGATAAGGAAGGTAGTGAGGAATGATGCGATAATAAGATGGCGGATTATAAAAATGATTGACTCCAGCTACCATATAAAATATGATCTGGATAACCAGGCTGATCTTTTTAAATGTTCGCATCGTTCAATATAACACTAATTACCTATCAATCGTATTAGTAATGGGGGTTATTAATTGTATAAAGTACACTATTTATAAACATTCTAAATTGACGTGTTTGACAAAGGGTTGACATTGAGTCTGCGTAATCCTACTACATTTGTTGGGTCAAAATTTAAACTGCTTTGAAGTATTTAAAAGTCATTGCTTTTACGCATAAACAGATTGAGCTGAAGGAATTGGGGAAATTGGTGATTTGCCAGGAAAATCTGACTGATAAGCTTCAACGGATTAAAACAGAGTTCCATATCGCCGAGATATTCTACGTGGCTACCTGTAACCGGGTGGAATTCATCATGGCTGCCAACCGCGTAGTTGATAAAGCCTTTGCCGAGCAGTTTATTAATGCACTTGATATTGGCATCTGCTCAAAATACATGGGCATATTTATGGATGGCGCATCTATATATGAGGATAACGAGGCTTTAAACCATTTGCTGCGCACTTCATGCTCGCTGGAAAGCCTGATCGTGGGGGAAAAAGAGATACTGCCGCAGATACGCAAAGCTTATGAAAGCTGCAAAGACGCGGGCCTCACCGGCGATTATTTGCGAATGGTGATGAATACCGTAGTAAAAACCGCCAAAGAAGTTTACACCCATACCAACATCTCCCGCAAGCCCATCTCCGTTGTTTCCCTCGCTTACCGTAAATTAAAAGACCTTAAATTGTGTAGCAACGCAAGGGTGCTTATTATAGGTGCAGGCGAAACCAATCGCAATATTTCTAAATATCTTCAAAAACATAAATTCACCAACTTCGAGGTATTTAACCGCACGTTGTCGAAAGCCAAACAATTGGCTAATGACCTGGGTGGTGAAGCTTATGACCTGGAAGCATTAAAAACATACAATAAGGGTTTTGATGCCATCATCACCTGTACTTCTTGTATAGAGCCGATCATCACTACAGAGGTTTACAAAACGCTGTTGAATGGTGACACTGATAAGAAAACTATTGTCGACCTGGCTGTTCCAAATGATACTGCTCCTGAAGTTTTAACGCAATTCCCGGTTAATTTTATCGAGGTGCACTCCTTAAACGAGGTTGCCAAGAATAATTTACAGGAACGCTACCAGGAACTGGTGCACGCCGAAAAGATCATCGAACAAAACATCGCCGAATTTTTGCCGCTGATGAAACAGCGCCGCATTGAAGTTGCTATGCGCGAGGTACCTGAAAAGATCAAAGAGATACGCAACAACGCCATCAATACCGTATTTGCCGAAGAAGTGCAGGGCATGGACCAGCAATCACGCGAGGTATTGGAGAAAGTGATCAACTATATGGAGAAGAAATACATCAGCGTTCCGATGATCATGGCTAAGGAGATATTGATCAATAGTTAATTTATCCACGAATTTCACGAATTAAAGGCGAATTAGAGCTAATTTTCTAACCAAACGCTGCCGCGAGTTTAGCGCAGCGTAACTCGTGGTATAGCATGGCTTAAGCTTTCAGCTTAAATCAATATAATATCGATCAGACCTTTATTGCCCGCATAATCTCTCGCACTGCTATACAAGTAATGTTCGGGTTCATCAACCCAGCCAGCAGTTACAGGATTATTATGTATATAATCAAGTTTTTGATCCATCACATCATTACTCCATAGCTCAATAGGGTGATTACCCTGCTGCCAGAACTGATATTGTTCGTTATTGGGGTTTATCTTGCCCTCTCGCTCAAAAAACCACAGCATCCAGTCCCGCCTGCTTTCCTGCATATTTTCATTGATCGCTTTAACTAAAGCTTTTGAAGTATGTCTTTTGATGTCTCTCAAAATATCTTGCATTGGTTTATCTTTAGTACCGATGATCAGATGTACGTGATTACTCATAATTACCCAGGCATATAATTGAAGCCCTTTATTTGCAATACAGTATTTAAAACTATCAAGCAGTATCTCCTTATATTCCCTCCTGGTAAACACATCCATCCACCTTATTATGGAAAAGGTTACAAAATAAGGTCGCTCCTGATCGTGGAATTTATAATTGCGGCTCATAGAGGTGTAAATTAATAAACTTTATTATTAAGCTGAAAGCTTTAACAATGCTATACCACGAGTTACGCTACGCTAAACTCGCGGCAGCATCCGTGGTCTTTCACCTCAATATTAGTCAACCTTCTCTCATATCCTCCATTGATTCGTGAAAATTTCAATTTAATTCGTGAAATTCGCGGAATATAATAACGATCACTTGGACAGAACACTGATTATTGGAACACGCGGCAGCGATTTGGCGCTATGGCAGGCTAATTTTGTAAAAGACAGGCTGGCAGAAAACAACGTCGCCGCCGAACTGAAGATCATTAAAACCCAGGGTGACCGTATCCTAAATTTGAGTTTTGATAAGCTGGAAGGTAAAGGCTTTTTTACCAAAGAGCTTGAAGAAGAACTATTGGCAGGCACCATTGATCTGGCTGTGCACTCGCACAAGGACCTGCCCACTGAAAACCCTCCGGGACTCATCATCGCAGCAGTATCAGAAAGGGAGGACGCTTCTGAACTGTTGTTGATTTTGAAAGACTGTGTGGATGTACGCCAAAAAATGTCGTTAAAATACGGCGCTATAGTTGGCACCTCGTCAAATCGCCGCAAGGCTCAATTACTAGCTTATCGCCCCGACCTGGAGATACAGGACCTTCGCGGAAACGTACCTACCCGTATCGATAAATTGCGCGACGAGAAATATGATGCCATCATGATAGCCAAAGCCGGCGTAAGCAGGCTGAATATTGATCTGAGCGAATTTCATGTAGAAGAATTAACACCTGCTGAACTGGTACCCGCACCCGCGCAAGGTGTTTTAGCGATACAAACAAGAGAAAACGACCAGGAGCTATTTGATGTCTTACAAGCATTAAACCACCCGAATGTGGCTGAGGAACTGGCGGTTGAACGTACCGTATTGAAATTATTCGGCGGTGGTTGCCATTTACCTTTGGGCTGTTATTGCCGCAAAGATGGGGGTGCGTTCCAGGTATTTACCTCAAAAGCTGATACAGGAGAAGATTTCCCTGACAGGTTATTCCTGGAATCAGGCACAACCGAAGGCCTTGCCGAAAAAGTGGTTGCCTGTTTTGATCCGAAGCGCAAGTTCCCGCAAAGCGTATTTATATCACGCGAGCTATCTGACCAAAGTTATTTCCGCAAAGCGATAGAAAAACACGGCACTACTATAGAAGCGCGTTCACTGATACGTACGGTGCCGGTCATCAATAAACTCGATCCTTATATATTAAGGGATATCGACTGGATATTTTTTTCGAGCAAGAACGCGATAGAATATTTTTTTCAACTACAACCCCAACTGCCTGAGCATATAAAATTTGGTGTAATGGGCAGCGGATCGGAAGAAATGCTGCGTTTGAAAGGCCATTTCACTGCCTATATAGGCATAGGGATAGATGCTGTTGATGTGGCAAGAGAGTTTGCAAAGCTGGCTAACGGGACGAAAATTTTATTCCCTTGTGCCGAAGGTTCACTAAGAAGCATACAACAAGGCTTATCGGCTGATACAAAGATCATCGACCTGCCGGTGTACGAAACGGTTTTAGAAGAAAATGTAGAAGGCACGGGCGCGGAGATACTGGTATTTACCAGTCCATCCAACGTGGAGGCCTATTTTGCTGATAATCTATTGGAACCCGGTCAGAAAGTGATCGCCATCGGCAAATCAACAGGCCGAAAATTTGATGAGATGGGCACAAAATATACACTGCCTTTTTCGCCCGATGAAGTTGGGTTGGCAGAAGCAGTGTTTGGAATGTAAGCCGTTGCTGTTTTATTCCGGGAACAAAAACAAATACTCTACTCTCGCTCAATTTTAAGTTGAGATGTGTTTGAGGTGATTTTATCTAAAATCATTTCTACGCCATAATATACCGTTAGGGCCTTAAATCCCTGTATAATTGTTGGCGTTTACATAACTTTGCAATTCTTGATCTGGCAAGAAAATTTCCGGATCAGCTATTATTATAATATGCTTCAAAGACCAAGAAGAAACCGCAAAAGCGAAGTTATCCGTCAAATGGTACAGGAAACTCATTTGAGCGCTGCCAACCTGATATTTCCGCTGTTCATCATTGATGGTAATAATCAAAAAAGCGAAGTGTCCTCCATGCCTGGTATTTACCGGTATTCGATAGATAACTTGCTGCGCGAAGTGGAAAGCTGCATGAAGCTGGGGTTGAAATCATTCGACCTGTTCCCTAATATCGATGAGACTTTAAAAGATAAATATGCTACCGAAAGTTGTCGTGAAGAAAGCTTATACCTGCGCGCTATCAGCGAGGTGAAGAAGAATTTCCCCGAAGCTAATGTCATTACCGATGTAGCGATGGACCCGTACAGCAGCGACGGACACGATGGCTTAGTAGAAAATGGCGAGATATTGAACGACGAAACGCTGGAGATATTGGGCAAAATGGCTTTGGCACATGCGAGGGCTGGGGCTGATATTATCGCCCCGTCGGATATGATGGATGGTCGTGTTGGATACATCAGGAATGTGCTGGACGATAATGGATTTAAAAACGTTTCTATCATGTCTTACACGGCAAAATATGCCAGCGCTTTTTACGGGCCGTTCAGGGATGCATTAAATTCTGCACCAAAGTTTGGTGATAAGAAAAGCTACCAGATGAACCCGGCTAATCAGCGCGAAGCATTGATAGAAGCCGATTTGGATGAAGCCGAAGGCGCCGATTTTTTAATGGTAAAACCGGCATTGCCTTATTTGGATGTGATCAAGTTATTAAAAGATAATACCGAACTACCAATAGCGGCCTACAATGTAAGCGGCGAATATGCCATGATCAAAGCTGCCATACAAAAAGGCTGGCTGAATGAGCAGCGCGCCATCACCGAAGTGCTCACCAGCATCAGGCGGGCAGGCGCAACAGCGATATTGACGTATCATGCGAAGGAAGTGCTTTTAAATAAATGGATATAGTGAGAGGTGAAAGCTTAAAGGTAAAAGGCGAAAGGTTATAAGAGTAAAATATAATATATGCTTGATTCAATAAAAAAGATGTTTTCTGTTGAGGGTGATGAACCGGTAAGTACTACAGGCAAGCCTGATATTAGCCGGGAAAAATCAGCGGAGCTGTATGAGAAGGCAAAAACATTTTTTCCGGGTGGAGTAAATTCGCCGGTTAGGGCTTTTAAATCGGTTTATGGCACGCCGCTTTTTATTGAAAAGGGCGATGGCTGTTATTTATGGGATGCCGATGGCAATCAATTCATCGATTTCTGCTGCTCATGGGGGCCGCTGATCCTGGGGCATAACCCAGCCAAAGTACGCGAAAAGGTGATCGAGGTAATGCAAAACGGCATGTCGTTCGGTGCCCCTACAGCTTTGGAGAATGAACTCGCAGAGTTGATCCTCAAGAATAATAAATTCATCAAAAAACTACGTTTTGTAAGCTCGGGTACAGAGGCAGTGATGTCGGCTATCAGGCTGGCACGGGGTTATACCAAACGCGATAAAATATTAAAGTTCGAAGGTTGCTATCATGGCCATACCGATTCGTTGCTGGTAAAGGCGGGTTCGGGTTTGGTAACTTTCGGCGAAACGTCATCGGCTGGCGTGCCAAAATCCTTTGCGGATGAAACCATTGTTATTGCCTTGGATGATAAAGAAGCCTTGCAAAAAGCCTTTGAAGAATTTAAGGACCAAATAGCGGCAGTAATTATTGAACCCATCCCGGCGAATAATGGATTATTGCTTCAGGATAAAGAATTTTTACAATACCTGCGCGATATCTGCACCCAAAACGGAACGCTGCTGATATTCGATGAAGTGATATCCGGATTTAGGATAGGGTTTGAAGGCGCTGCCGGGCATTACGATATTCAACCGGATATTATCACCTATGGTAAAATAATCGGTGGTGGTTTACCTGTTGGTTGCTATGGCTCATCTGCCGAGATCATGAGTAATATTTCACCAGAAGGTGCGGTTTACCAGGCAGGTACCTTATCAGGAAACCCGGTAGCTATGGCAGCAGGTATAGCACAATTAACCGAGCTACTGCGCATGGGTTTCTACCGCGACCTGAACAATAAAACAGAAGAGTTTACTGAATCCATACAGCGTTTTGCTACGGCACGTAACTATAAATTTAAAGTGTTCCGTATCGGATCAATATTCTGGTTTGCCTTTACCGATCAGGAAAAGATCAGTCGTGCAGATGAGATTGATGCCGCAAGCATGGAAAAGTTCAAAAAAATGCACCGTGAATTACTGAACCGGGGTGTTTATCTCGGTCCTTCGGGGTATGAGGTCGGCTTTATTTCATCGGCCCATACAAAAGTGGAACTGGAGAAAGCAAAACGGGCTATATTTGATAGTTTGGATGTAGTATTTAGAGAAAAATAGGCCCCACCCAAACCCTCCCCGGTAGGGAGGGCTTTTAAAAAGCATTGTATGAAATTTAATATAAATTTAATTGAAAAAATAAAAAAGTCTCCCCTACCGGGGGAGATTTAGAGGGGGCTTTATGAAAAGACCATTTGTAATCTTTTACGCACTTATTATTTATGCGGTAGCCGAACTATTATGGTGGGGCTATATGCTGGTGCATTTGCAGCCGGATCGTACGGCTATGATCCTGGGCGAAGGCACTATGTTTATCGTGGTGTTTTTATTCGGGGCCATTAGTCTGCATAAGTCCATTAAAAAGGAACGCAAACTACAGGAGCAGAAAAAGAATTTCCTGCTATCAGTAACCCACGAATTAAAATCGCCGCTGGCCTCCATTAAATTACTGCTGCAAACCATTCAGAAACGCGACCTGACGAAAGCACAGGTGCAAGATTTTATAGGTAAATCGTTACTGGATATTGAGCGCCTGGATGATATGGTAGAAAATATGCTGCTGGCCTCAAAAATTGATAACCGTTCATATACCTTTCCAAAGGCTGAATTTAATTTATCGGTATTGGTGGACAACATTGTTAACCGCTTGCAGCTAAACAAATGCGATATCAATGAGCAATTGATCAACGCGGAGATCGAACCAAAAATAGAGATCACTGGTGATAAATTTGCTTTGACATCCGTAGTGACCAACCTGATAGAAAATGCCATTAAATACTCAGGTCCATGCGAGGTGGTTGATGTAAAGCTGTATTCGAAAAATGGTGCGATACACCTGGCAGTGGCCGATCATGGTATTGGCATAGCCGATGATGAAAAAAGCCGTATTTTCGATAAATTTTACCGGGTGGGCAGTGAAGATACACGTAACACAAAAGGGACGGGGCTTGGTTTGTATATTGTGAAAGAGGTGCTGGATAAGCACGAAGCGAGTATAAGGGTGAAGGATAACCGCCCTACAGGAAGTATTTTTGAAATTGTTTTTGCATAAATATTATAAACACGAATTACACAAATTGGGGCGAATTTTCACAAACCTGCTTTTATAATTCGTGCAATTCGATTTGAATTCGTGAAAATCAGTGCTTAAATAAATTCGTGTAATTCGACTTAAATTAGTAAAAATTAGTGTTTTAAATAATTAATCACATGCCAAATAGAAAAAGAATTTTACTGGCCGAGGACGAAGATCATCTGCTTGAAGCTATAAAACTTAACCTTGAGCTGGAAGGCTACAAGGTGTCAACAGCCAATAATGGCAAAAAAGCGTTGCAGAAGTTCAAAGAAGAGCGTTTTAACCTGGTGATATTGGATGTAATGATGCCTGAAGTGGATGGTTTTGTGGTTGCTGAAACCATCAGGCTGGAAAATTCAGAGGTGCCTATTATGTTCCTTACTGCCAAAAACACCAACGAAGACAAAATCGCCGGTTTGAAAAAAGGCGCTGATGATTACCTGACCAAACCTTTTAACCTGGAAGAACTGATATTACGGGTAAATAACCTGGTAAAAAGAGGTTTGAAAGGCGAAGAACTGAAAGAGTTTAACAGCTACAAGATCGGCGATAAAACCATACATTTTAATTCTTTTGAACTGGTAAACGGTGATGGTTCGGTTACCCCCTTAACCAAAAAGGAAACCATGCTCCTGAAACTGCTTATCGAACGCAGGAATGATGCGGTATCGCGCGAGCAAATACTGGAGACCGTTTGGAATTACGATGTGTACCCTTCAACCCGTACCATTGATAACTTCATATTGACGTTCCGTAAATATTTTGAACCAGATCCTAAAAACCCGGTTTATTTTCACTCTATTCGGGGCGTAGGGTATAAATTTACGGATAACCAGCACTAATTAATGTTTACCAATAAGGCACGGATACTGGTTACCGGCATTTTTGCCGCAATGATGATATTTTTTTACTATCAGCGTGTTTACCAGCTGGCGGCATTTTGCCTGATGATGGTACTGGCGATCATTGTAGAATACTTTAGACAAGGCACTTTGGTACTGGCGGCTAAGTATTTCCATATCAAAGACTATATAACAACCGAGCGCCTGTTAAATCAGATCAGGTGGCCTGAATGGTTAAGCCGCAGACGCCGTGGCTTTTACGAGTATATGATGGGTGGTATTTGCCTGCAAAAACATGAATTTGAGGCCGCGGAACAGCATTACGAAATAGCTACAAAATATCCGCTTCGCACGGTAAACGACCATGTGGCCGCACTGGTGCATGTGGCGAATATCAGCATCAGGCTGGGCAAATATGACAAAGCCGAGGAGTACCTGAAGCTTGCCCTGAAAGACAAAGAAAAAGTCACCGCAAAAATGTTAGCGGTAATAGACCGGTTGAAGCAGGAATTAAAAAGACACTGATAAGAAGAACCAGGGATCAAGAGCCAAGAGTCAAGATAAAAAATTGATTCTTGGCTCTTGGTTCTTGGATCTTGATTCTACAAAACATGAGAGATTCATTACTAATAAAAGCAGCATTTTCGGAAAAAACAGAACGGCCACCGGTTTGGATGATGCGCCAGGCAGGTCGTTTTATGAAAGAATACTGGGATATTAAAAACAAATATTCCTTTTTGGAGATGTGCAAAACACCCGAACTGGCCGCTGATGTAACCATGTTGCCGGTTGATCTGCTGGGGATTGATGCTGCCATTTTATTTTCGGATATTCTGGTTACTGCCGAGGCTATGGGTGGCGACCTGAGTTTTACTCAAAACGTAGGTCCAAAATTTGCAAACCCTGTTCGTAATAAGGCCGGTGTTGACGCATTGGATACAGAGGTAACTCACAAATTGCAATACGTAGCCGATGCCATTAAAGTGATACAACAACGATTAAATGGGAGTATCCCGCTGATCGGTTTTGCAGGCGCGCCATTTACGGTAATGAGTTACCTTGTAGAAGGTGGTTCGTCAAAAGATTTTAAGCTGACCAAACTGATGCTCCACAATGAACCTGAACTGGCTCATCAGTTATTATCAAAAATAGCGACCGTTACAGCAGATTATCTGAACATGCAAATAGCAGCCGGGGTAAACGCCGTACAAATATTTGACAGTTGGGCACAGGCATTAGCCTGGGATGATTATAAGGAGTTTTCGCACCGTTATATTGTTGAGATCATCAGCAAACTTAATAGGAAGGATATCCCGGTGATATCTTTCTGTAAAGGGAGTTCGGTATTTGCGCCGCTAATGGCTGAAGCCAAACCGGATGTAATATCCATCGACTGGAATGTTGATCTGCTGGATATTAAACAACGTTTGCCAAAAGGTATAGCCGTACAGGGTAATCTTGATCCACATATTTTGTATGCCGATAAAAAGGTGATCAAAGAGAGGATATATCGTTTATTTGATAGAATGAAAGGTGAAAGCGGATTTATATTTAACTTAGGTCATGGCATTATGCCGGATATCCCTTTTGATAATGTGAAATATGCGGTGGAGATCATAAAAGAATACAAGTAACACGAATTTCACGAATTGGGGCGAATTTTCACAAATCTGCTTTTATAATTCGTGTAATTCGATTTGAATTCGTGAAAATTAGTGCTTAAAATAAATTAGTGTATAATTACGTATTAGCCATACACATCATCTTTGTAGTCTGCTGGATGGCGGGCCTGTTTTATATTGTGCGCCTGTTTGTGTACCATACCGAAGCCCAATCGAAGCCCGAGCCTGACCGCAAAATATTATCCGATCAATTCGTGATCATGGAGCGGAGGCTTTGGAATGTGATCGCCATACCTTCCATGTGGCTAACCATCGCTGCCGGTATCACAATGCTTTATTTGTTCCCCGCCTGGCTTCAACAACCCTGGATGCATATCAAACTCTGCTTTGTAGCTGGCCTGATCGTTTATCATTACATCTGCCAGAATAAAATAAAACAAATGCGCCTGGGCCTGTTCACCTGGACATCCACCCAACTCCGCATCTGGAACGAGGTAGCCACTATATTCCTGTTTGCTATTGTTTTCCTGGCGGTGATCAAAGACGGGATCAGTTGGATCTATGGCACGGTTGGGATAATCGTTTTCTCACTGATTTTGATGTCATGTGTAAAGATTTATAAGTATTACAGAACGAGGAAGTGATTATTTGAAAGCTTCTTCATCTAATTCTACTTTTCCATACAAGCTGCGTATTCTTTTTCCGTTTTCGACAGCTATAAATAATTGGAGTGCTTTTTCAATCAGCACTTTTTCATCTTCGATACCGCTTACCTCTTTCGCCTTTGGTATCAAATCATCATTTATCTCGAGACTGATTTTCATGATTCTAACATGAATTGAAGGTAATGAGTAATTATTATATAACGTGTTTAGCGATTAAAAATTTATTACAATAACACATCTTGTCATTTCGAACGACCGGGAGAAATCTTAAACGCCAGGTAAGTCGCCGATATGTATAGTCCGCATTTCTATAGTATAAGATTCCTCCTCGTTCGGAATGACATTCTGGTTTTTTATAATTATTTCACCTCCTGCACCCCGATCAAAACACTCGCCCTACCCTCTCTTATATCAGGATTAATCCCTACTGTCATTAAAAACTTACCTGTGTAAGTTGCATTGGCAATGGTTGATCTTGTACCTGGATATAAATTCACTTCGCTTATGGCATAGCTTTTATCCGGGTCGAGCCCTTTAAGCAGGATAGGTAAATGCGTACCTGCCGCATACCTGTTATTCACCAGGTAATTGAACATAATAGCACTGCCTTTTGACTGATCAACATACATTACTGATGCTACATCATTATCCCATGGGCTTTGCAAGCGATACTGGTCGCCGTGCCATATTGCTTCTGAATATTGTTTATAGGTTTTAATGGCCTGCTGGCAATAAGCTAACTCATCTGGCTTTAGCTGACTCACCACAACGTCGAACCCTAATTTGCCCATCATCGCCACATCCGTCCTGAATTTAATGGGCTGCTTACCCCAGTTGGTCACGTGGTTAGAGCTTGCCAGCGCAGGGTAGAAGTAAGAATCTTCCCACTGGATAAATACCCGTTCTATGGGTTCGGTGTTATCACTTGGCCAGTATTCGGTAAAGTATTTCAGGGCCCCATAATCAACCCTGCCGCCACCACCCGAGCACAGCATCATTGGTACTTTTGGATATTTGGCCCGTAAACGGTCAAGCACGTGATATAACCCGAATACATAATCTGTATAAAAATTTGACTGGTTTTTTTCATAGGCAGAATAAGCATTATACATTATTGAGTTACAGTCCCATTTGATATAAGCCAGGTCGGGGTTTTTGGAGAACAGGTTATCCACTATGCTAAAAACATATTCCTGAACCTTAGGATTGCTCAAATCAAGCACCAGTTGATTGCGCATATAATATTCGGGCCTTTGCGGTTGTTTCACCACCCAATCAGGGTGTTTTTCATATAACTCACTTTTGGGGTTCACCATTTCAGGCTCTACCCAAATTCCAAATTTTACGCCATTCTCCTTAGCTGTTTTTGTTAAAAATGCAATGCCGTCAGGTAATTTGGCTTTGTTTACTTCCCAGTCACCCAACCCGGCGTGATCGCCATTGCGCGGATATTTATTACCGAACCAGCCATCATCCAATAAAAACAGATCTACCCCTAACTCTTTGGTGTTCTTTAAAAGATTGGAAAGTTTGGGCTCATCGAAATCAAAATAGGTTGATTCCCAGTTATTCAGCAGTGTAAGCCGCGGGCCTTCGCCGTCAACAATTTTATATTTCCGTGCCCAGCTTTGCAGATTACGACTGGCCTCTCCTTTGCCTTTATCGCTTAGCGTGTAAACAAACTTTGGTGTAGTAAATTCAACACCAGGTTTAAGTGTGTAATCAGCAGCGTAGTTATTGATGCCAGCTATCAATCTTAAATTGTTGGCTGGGTCGAGTTCCAGATCGATACGATAGTTACCGCTCCATTCCACGTTGCCATAAAGCACTTCGCCTTCATCTTCGGTAGCTGGTTTGTTAAGTGACACCATAAATACAGGCGGCTGGAACAAGTCCGTACGGGAGCCAAGCTTTGAATCTAAAGTTTTGATGCCATGCGTCAGTTTTTCTTCTTCCGGGCGCATTTCCTGTGCCCAGTAGCCATGGAAATTTTTGAGCCAGTAACCACCGGCTTGAATATATAAGTTGGCAGATGCATACTTGTTCAGCACCACATCCTTTTTCTCATGATGTTTGATCACGCTCCACTGCTCTGTTACATTTTCATTAAAATAGGTCTGATAGTTCAGCGTTACCTCAAAATCATAAACCGGGTCTTTTAGATTGATACTGAGCAGGCTTACATCATCATTGATCTTAGTAATAGTATGATTTACATATTCAAGGTCGAGGGATTTATTGCCATCTGCATGGGTCACAGCTATAGCAGGCTCCAACAGGTTACGTGAACCGGAAGGGGTATAGGCTGAATTGTAATAGTCAGTACTATTCTCGGGCAGGTAAGGTTTACCGATATAATCATATTCACCCTTAGCTGAGAGCTTTCCACCAAAATAGATCATGTCCACGTGCTTGTCAGTACCCACCTGTAATACAATGGCATTGTCCTTGCTTTCGATGGGGATAGTCTGGGCTTTAGTATCAAACGGGTATAAAGCAACTGTCAAAAGTACAATTGCAAAATTTTGCGCAAAAAAATTCTTCATTGTGGGTTTATAATTAATGATGTCCAAATCTAATAAAATAAAGATTATTCCTGCCTGTAAATAACGCCGTCTTTCATCACCAGCTTTACTTGCTTCACTGCTTTTATATCTACAGAAGGATTACCTTGTACTGCTACCAGGTCTGCCAGGTAGCCTGATTTAACATTTCCTACGCCCCTCATTTTGAAAACCGATGCATTTACCGAAGTAGCCGATCTCAAAACATCTAAGGCAGGCATACCATATTCAACCATCAATATCATTTCGCGTGCATTATCGCCATGGGCAAAAACACCCACATCGCCGCCCATGCAAATCGTAACACCAGCTTTCATCGCTTCTGTAAAAATATATTTTTTATCTTTTACCATCTCCGGCTCCGCGTCGATGCCTTTTTTCCATCCCAAATAATATCCCGATATAGCTTCGGTAGCGGCAAGTGTTGGGCACAAAGCGATGTCTTTCTCTTTCATCATTTTAAACAATTCAAGTGTGCCCCCATCGCCATGCTCAATGGTTGTTACGCCTGCGGCTATGGCGCGTCTCATACCTTCTGTAGTGCTTGAGTGTACGGCCACTATCCTTCCGCTGCTTTTGGCTACCTCAACAGCCGTTTTTAATTCTTCTTCCGTAAAGGTTGGTTCTGCTGTCCCATACTCTCCCCATCGATAATCCACGTATATCTTTACTACATCGGCACCATGCCCTATCTGCGAGCGTACCGCATGCGTTATTCCTTCCACACCATCTGCCTCTTCAGCTCCCTGTACAATAGTGTTTTCAGCAACTACGTTTTTGGGCCCATAACTGCCTGTAGCCACAATAGCACGGGTGGCTACCATCATCCGCGGACCGGGGATAATGCCTTTATTGATGGCTGCTTTTAATCCCACATCATCATACCCTGCCCCTTCGGTACCCAAATCACGTTCTGATGTAAAACCCGCCATCAAAGTTTCGCGGGCATGTACTATGGCACGGGCTGTGCGTTCGGCCCGGCTTTCGTTCAGCACCTGGTCGTTCCAGCTTGTTTCATTATAAGGGTGCAGGAACAAATGGGAATGGCCCTCTATTAAACCGGGCATCAGCGTCATCCCTTTCAGGTCGATTATTTTAGCCGATGGCGGCGCTTTTATGGTTGCAGGTTCGCCGGCAGCCTCAATATTATTGCCCTTTACCAATACCCACCAGCCTGCTTGCATTTGCTGCCCGTCAAAAACACGGTCGGGTTTTAGGATGGTGTAAGTGTCAGGTGTCTTTTCCTGGGCGAAAACATAGGAAAAAGATGAAAAAATAAAGATCAGCCAGAGTTTGAGAAGTTTCATTGTGATAAAGATAGGTGCATTAGTAAAATAACTAAAAATAATTCAATGTTAGTTATATTCTTGTAAATCGCATAGTAGACTCACCCGGTCTTTTCCGCTAGCCAGCGGATCGACCACCCTCTCTACGGCAAGCCGTAAAGAAGGTTTTTTGGGATTTCTTCTTTTTTTACCCTCTTTGCGCAGCAGAGGGCACCAACAACTAATGATACACCAAATACAAAATAAGCTTAAAAAGCTTTTCAGTTTCATTTTTGCCAAAAGAATTGACACTGGCACAAATCACGAATTAGAAAGTAGAGGTAATATACTGCCGCCACAAGAGTGCCAGCGGCGATTAACTTTGTTAAGAAATTCAACTGATTTCGGCTCTCCCTTTGGTCGTTTTCAAGTTTATCCAACCGAATACTTTCGGAAAGATTTAACCCCGCCTGCTTTACGTAGCCACCAACAAGATCAAGAAAAACCCGTCCCTCATAAGAGATAGAATAATATCTTACTATATTCTCCCCGTCCGTGTGATAGCGTATAGATGCAATCTCATTTTTTTCGATAAAATCAACATATCCGTCCTTTGCAAGTTTATTTAGGATAGCTTGTAATTCATGAGATTTAAACTCACTTTCTAAATCGCGTCTAATTTCAAAAACGCTTTTAAACCCATCTGAATTTCTGTTTAAATGGTTCAATATAGTATCCAAATTAACTAACGACCACGGAGAAGTTTCGAGTGGAAAATATTCCATTTGGGTAAGCCTATTTAGTCGATTGGGTAGTGTTCTTTTTAGGCGGCTTAACGGTGCTTAAGAACGCTAAATCCTTATTAAAGTCGGAAAGCTTGACGGGGATAACTTCGTCGGGCTTTTCCTTTTTTACATACTTGCGTTTACTCATTTCTTTACTAAATCTTTGTAGCTCAACTTGCCGACAACATTACCGAGAATGTAATCAAAGCGTGATGAAGTGCTAAAGGTACGAGTATTATGGCGCAAAGTAAATTCCTGGGCATAGGCATTAGTATGTTTCGGGCTAATTTGGTGATATACGCCGATAATACCGCGCTTGAACTGTGACCAAAAATTATCAATATGCGCAGTATGCCAATGATCGCGGGAATAAATACCCTGACGATGCGATACAGTTTCATGGTTCAAGCCTTTCACGCCCATGTATGCGCTATGACCATCAGAAACTAATGTACTACCTACTTCAACCCAACGGCGAAGCAGGGGGCGTATAGATTGCTGATCTTCATTGCTAATAACCCCCGCAACGATATTCCCCCCGCGTTCAATCATACCAAGCACGGCAGTTTTATTAATTGAGCCAGTTCCGGCAGCGTTCAGCATATCACGTTGCGCCTTGTGTTTATTGTAGTTTTTGCCACCAACGAAAGTACAATCAGCTTCAACGACACCCTCTAACTTTGGTATGCGGGTAGCGAACGCATAACGCAAGCGATGGAGCATAAACCATGCAGCCTTTTGGCTAATATCAAGGTCGCGCGCCAACTGGTAACTACTAATGCCTTTCTTATGGCTTGAAAAGACATATAAGGCCATAAACCACTTCATGAGTTTGATATTACTATCCTCGAATATAGTGGCCGTACGAGCGTTAAAATACTTGTTGGAGTTCTTACACTTAAACTTGTTGCCAGCGCATTTATAGACCTTAGAAGTAGCGTCAAACGGGCTAACCACATTACCACCCCAGCGTGTTTGTTCAAGGTGATTGATACAAGCCTGTTCATCGGGGAACACGGCTAAGAAGTCGTGAATACTTTTGAAGTAAATATCTTGTGTTTCCATAGTGTAAATATCTGCTTAATAAATGACAAATGCAAATATTTGAGCGTTTTATTACACCAAATAACAAAGGTAATTACCGGGATATATGACTATATTTGAGGTATGACAGTAAGAGATGCAATAATATGGCGCAATAAAAACCCTGATTTACGGGGTACAGATAATAATGGGCGCGAGATAATAGGAATAGTAATCATTCCAGTTAATTGTAACGCGCATATAAGGAAATTACTAATTGAACGTAGCCAATCACCAATGCCTGACGATGCGGGTTTATTAAGCGATTACTTGGCTATTGAGGCTGATGTTTACTATGTTCATCATCCTGACTTTGAGGGTAAAGAACCTCGGTTAGAGAAAGTAGTTTTCCCGAAGGCATAGCGATATGAATACCAAGATGTTTACCTTTATAAACACACATATCGTTATCATCCAAAAAGATAGTAACTAATACGTCAGGTCTTAATGAAGCCCTAAATTCGTCTATTTGTCTATCCATATCAGCAAGAAAAGTATTGCACATAGTAGTTAGTTCGGATGGAGATAGTTGTGGCATAATGTTAAGTTGATTAAACTAACATTATGGTTCAGAGTAAAACGTAAAAACCAATAGAAGTATTACATTCTCCTACTGGTGTAACATTCGTTGTCGTCGCCCAGCAGAGAGGGTCGACAAGCGCAGCGACGTCGGGGTGAGTCGACTAAAAATAATTTGTAACCCGTGCAACCATTTAGCCTAACTTTTCATCTTACCTTTAAATGATGTTATTGGAACACAAATACACAATAGATGAACTGGTAAAACACTGTAAAGCAGGCGAACGTAAATCGCAGGAGCTGCTGTACAAACAGTTTGCTTCAAAAATGCTGGGTGTTTGTATGCGATACGCCACCGACCGGATGGAAGCCGAGGATATGCTGCAGAACGGATTCATCAAAGTGTTCCAAAAAATGAGCGACTACCGCGGCGATGGCTCTTTTGAAGGATGGGTAAGGCGGATAATGGTGCACAGCTCTATTGAGTATTACCGTAAACATCACAAAATGCTGCAGGTGGTTGATATCGAAAGTGCGGGTAATGAGCCATCGGTAAACCCGGTTGCAGCGGCAAATCTGGATGCGAAAGACCTGATGGTATTGATACAGCAGCTTTCGCCGGGATATAGGATGGTGTTTAACCTGTATGCGATAGAAGGTTATTCGCACAGGGAAATAGGAGAAATAATGGGGATATCGGAAGGCGCTTCTAAATCGCAGCTTTCACGTGCCCGGACCATATTAAAAGAACAAATTACCCGATCAGGAGGAAAAAGATATGAATATGCAGGATAAAGAGTTTGATGATCTGTTCCGTTCAAAACTGGATGATTTTGAGACGGAACCCACAGCACAGGTATGGATCAACATAGATGCTGAAATGGATGGAAAAAAACGCAAAAAGGGAGTATTCTTTACTTTGAGGATAGCCGCCAGCGTTATAGTGTTGTTGACTGCCGGTATATTATTTATCCCTAAAAAGGGAAAAGTTGACAACGATAAACCGATTAAAAATAATTTGGCTGTTAATAGGGTAACTCCACCTGCGGTAAAACCCGGGAACAATACCCCGGTAACTGCACAGGCAACAAAAGATCAGCAAGTTGCAGTTGTAGCATTACCCGTTAATCACATTATAAGGGCATATCATACTAAAAAGACAGAAAGTATCCAGGCACAAAAAGAACAAGTTGCTCCTGAGATGGCTAATGCAGAGCCTGTAAAAGTGGACGAGCACCCAGTATTGATCGCTTCAGCACAAACACCTGCTGAAGTTATAAAAGCTGTAGTCCCAGATACTGAGACACCTTTAGCAATAAAACAAGCCAGCACAAATGAAACCAAGACTGTTACCACGGCACCTGTTTTAGCTTCAACACAAAAACCTGCAATTGCCCAGGCTAAGCCGACTGTTAAAAAACGCGGTATCCATAATATGGGCGACCTGGTGAACCTGGTAATGGCAAAGGTGGATAAGCGCAAGGATAAAATGATAGAGTTTACCGATACCGATGATGAATCGACCATTACAGCGGTGAACCTGGGACCAATCAAAATAAAGAAAGAAGATAAATAAGTACTCAATCTAAATACATAACAAATATGAAACGTTTACTACTTACCGCCATCATATGTGCGGCTGCAAGCACTTTGTTTGCGCAGAATACAAAAACTGATTCAACTAAAACTTCAACAGATACCGTAAAAGCTAAAAAAGACAAATTAAAATTGGGCTTTGGCGAAGAAGGCACCGAGTTTGAGATCAATACGGATAAAGATGCACTAAGAATAAAGTCGGTTCAGCATACAACAAGTTATCCAAAGGCGTCTATCGGGCTAACCTTTTCGCGGTTTGACCTGGGTTTGGCAACTTTGATAGATAATGGCAGTTTTACCTTATCGCCAAAAAATCAATTTCTAAATTATCGTTCCTGGAAAACCAGTAATGTGGGCTTTGATGTTTTCCAGATGGGTGTAAGATTTAGCGATGCGTTTAAAGTTTATCTTTCAGGTGGTTTTGATTGGACGCTGATCCGCCTACGCCAAAACATCACTATCCTGCCCGATCAGCCGGTATTAACCTACAGACAGGATAATATCGACTACAGTAAAAACCGCTTTTCGTCAAGCTATCTGCGTATCCCTCTCTCGTTTGATTTTCGTTCCAAAGAAGATGAGAAGGGCAACAGGTTCCACTTCGTGATCGGGCCCGACGCAGGCTTACTGCTCGATGGAATGGTTAAGCAGATCAGCCAGGAACATGGCAAACAGAAGATCGACGATGATTATCACTTTGCCAAAGTACGCTACGGTGGTTTTATGCGCGTAGGTTACGGCGGCTGGGGATTGTTCGCCAAATATTATGTGAACGATATGTTTGAGAACAGTCCTGACCAAGCCGGTTTGAAGAACTTCTCCTTCGGGTTTACGTTTGGGTTTTAAGATTGTCTGAACCATGATTTTTCACTGTTGTTTGTTCTTAGGTGTTCAAGAAGGCTACGCCGTTTTTAGGATTAGGAGATTGCCATGATTTGTTTTACATCATGGTAATCCTTAAATCTGTTTAATCATGGTTCAGACATTGTATCTTTGCCTTAATGTCCGCCACCTTTTTACAAGCCAAATCATTAAGCAAACTATTTCCCGATGGACTGGGGGTCAAAAAGACTGACCTTTCCATTGAACCCGGCCATGTTACCGCCATTATTGGGGCAAGCGGCAGCGGTAAAAGCACCTTATTGCGTTTGCTTTATGGATTGCTATCCCCTGATGAGGGCGAAGTAAGATTCAAAGGCGAAAAGGTATGGGGCCCCGAAGTAAAGCTGATACCGGGCCATGATGCCATGAAAATGGTTACCCAGGATAATGACGACCTGAACCTGTTTGCCAAAGTATGGGATAATGTAGCTTCCCTGATGCCTAATACCAATGTGAAGGAGAAAGAGGAGCGCACAGAAAAGGTGTTAAAGCAGCTCAACATGCTCCAGTTGGCTAACCACCGTATAGCCGACCTGAGCGGCGGCGAAAGGCAGCGTGTAGCCATAGCTCGTGCGCTTATCACCCACCCCGAAGTGCTTTTATTGGATGAGCCGTTTAACCAGGTGGACACCTCCTTCCGTGATGGCTTACAGGAAGATATCAGGCAGATCGTAAAAGAGACGGGGCTAACAGTTGTGATGGTATCGCATGATCCGGCTGAAGTGTTATCTATGGCCGATATGTTGCTGGTATTAAAAGAGGGCGAGATCATAGAATCGGGTCACCCAAAAAAGATATACAACGACCCTAAGTATTTATATACCGCCAAACTGCTCACCAACTGCAATGTGCTGACCCAGCGAGAAGCCGCTCTATGCGGAATACATGCCCACAAAGATCATGTAATGTTATATCCCGAGTGGATTGAAGCAACAACTACCTGGAGACGCCGTAACTGGATAGTGAAGCAGGTTTTATTCAAAGGTTTTTATGAGGAATTGCTGCTGGAAAACAATGGCGTATTACTTCGCATCCTAAACGGCCAGGCCGAAAAATATATTGAAGGCGATAAGGTGAATTTGAAGGTGGGGAAATATCTGGAGTACTGATTAACCCAAAAACCGTTATTGCGTTCTTCAGCTTAATCTTTCAACGATCTGCTCCGCGCTCAATTTTTCCTGCACACCGCTGGCCATATTCTTGAATGTCAACAAACCGCTTTGCATTTCGTCGCTGCCGATCACAATGGTATAAGGGATTTGCTTATTGTTGGCGTACTCCAGTTGCTTTTTGATTTTCGCGCCTGCCGGGTATAATTCAGCATTGATCTCGTTTTGCCTTAATTTTTGTAGCAATGGCAAAGCATAGGTTTCACCTTCTTTATCAAAACAGCAAATTAATACTTGGGTGCTTTGGTTGGTCGCTTCAGGAAACAGGTTCAGTTCATCCAATACATCATAAATACGATCGGCGCCGAAGGAGATTCCTACACCTGTTAACCTTGCTCCATTTGGATTGAACATGCCAGTCAGATCATCATACCGGCCGCCGCCGCCGATGCTTCCCATAGCTACCTCGTTAGTTTTCACCTCGAAAATAGCGCCGGTGTAGTAATTTAAGCCACGGGCCAGGGTAATGTCCAGTTCTAAGTTTACAGTTTTGAGCGGGCAGTTGGCAATGTAATTAAACACGGTTTCTATTTCATCACAACCTTTTAGGCCAATAGGAGAATTTGCCAAAGCATCGCGCAGGCTTCTCAGCTTTATTTCGTTCGAGCCTTGCAGCAAGATAACCGGCTTTATTTTTTCAATATCCGCCTGGGTGAAGCCTCTTTCCAGCAATTCTTTGATCACGCCGTCAAGCCCGATCTTATCCAGTTTATCAATGGCAACAGTCAGGTCAATGATGTTATCATTCTTATCTATGATCTGTGCGATACCTGATAAAATTTTCCTGTTATTAATTTTTATGGTGAAATCCTTAAGGCCTAATTTGCTTAAAGCCTCATCATAGATCATTACAAATTCGGCCTCGTTCAATAAAGAATCAGAGCCCACCACATCGGCATCGCATTGGTAAAACTCGCGGTAACGGCCACGCTGTGGTCTGTCGGCGCGCCAAACCGGCTGCACCTGGAAACGTTTGAACGGGAAAGTAATCTCGTTCTGGTGCTGTACCACATAGCGCGCAAACGGAACGGTAAGGTCATAACGGAGAGCTTTTTCGGAGATTTTTGATATTATATCAGCTTGTTCAATAGCATCTTCACCTATGTCCAAAATATCATCCAGGTGCTCTTTATTACGGATGTCTATGCTTTTGTCCTTGGGATATTTTTTTAAAATATCATTTATACTCTTGCTTAACCTTTCACCGTTATCTAAAATCTTAAATATCAGTTTATCCCCCTCTTCTCCATACTTGCCAGTTAAGGTCGACAAGTTCTCCATCGATGGCGTTTCTATCTGCTGGTAGCCATATTTCCGGAACACGCTTTTTATCGTATCGAAAATATAATTACGTTTAGCCATTTCGGCGGGAGAAAAATCACGCGTGCCTTTTGGTACAGATGGTTTGATGGATGCCATAGGCGCAAAGGTAATAAAGTTAAGGTTATTTACCCGCCAGCAGGCGGGTTAAACGTTGGTAGAAAATACGCCGTTGTAAAAAACCCGTGCCGTAGGTACGCAACGCATGGTTCCGTACCTACGGCACGGTAACCGTTTTGTATTTGATTTTCTATCAACATTATGCTCCTACGGAGCATTCTGAAATAGCATCTCTTTATGCACTTAAATCTCGACCGGCCTCATTTTGGGTATCAAAAAATGCATGATCAGCCAGGCTAACAGGTATGCGCTTCCGCAAACAAAAAACATGATATAGTATGCAGTCTCTATGTGGTGTATGGCGCGGTAATGCACAAACATTTTCTTTTGCACCAACAGGGATAATAAAACACTGCCTATAGAGCCAAACATACCGCCTATCCCGGTAATTGAACCAACTACTTTTTTAGGGAACATATCTGATGCCGTGGTAAATATATTAGCGCTCCAGGCCTGGTGAGCGGATGCCGCCAAACCGATGATGATCACTGCGAGCCACATATTGATACTACCCAAAACTTGCGCAAAAACAATGGGAACCACCGCGAAGGCATAGATCAGCATACTGGTTTTGCGGGCTTTGAATACCGTCCAGTTATGATCAATTAAATACTTGGGCAGATAGCCGCCAAAAACACTGCCGAATGTTGATATGGTATAAACTAACGCGACGGGAATAGCAATTGCCGTGCCTTTTAATCCGTATTCACTTTCCAAAAAATCGGGCAGCCAAAAGAGGTAGAACCACCATATAGGGTCGGTTAAAAATTTGCCTATAGAAAATGCCCAGGTTTGTTTGTAGGTCAATAATTTCCCCCATGATATCTTTTCATTATCGGTGAGTTTATCAGCCTGGTCGTGCGCATCATCGCTATTGATATACGCTAATTCCTCTTTTGATAAGCGTTTTTGCCGTGCTGGTATCTCATAATAGATCAGCCATAATACCAGCCAAATAAACCCAACTGAACCTGTGATAACAAAGGCCCAGCGCCATCCCCAGGTTACAGCAATGAATGGTACGGTCAGCGGCGCTATGATAGCACCGATATTAGCACCGGAGTTAAATATGCCGGTCGCCAAAGCTCTTTCTTTTTTAGGGAACCATTCGGCAACGGTTTTGATAGCAGCCGGAAAATTACCCGCCTCGCTTAGTCCCAACGCTGAGCGCACTACGCCAAAGCTCAGTGTGCTACTGGTGAAAGCATGGCAAACCGCCGAAACACTCCATAAAAAGGTTGAAAAGAAATAGCCCATTTTTGTACCCAAACGGTCTATCAGCCTTCCAGCAAATAGTAGCCCGAAAGAGTAAGCCACTTTAAAAGCGATCTCCACGTTGGCATAATCACCATCGTCCCATTTAAAATCTTTTGTTAGGTCTGACTTTAACAGGCTGATCACCGCCCTGTCGAGGTAGTTGACGGTAGTGGCAAAGAAAATAAGCGAGCAGATGACCCACCTGTAATTTCCCGGTTTATCTTTCATAATTGCCTGGCAGCCTGGATCAATTGCAATGCACTTATTGTGTCGGTATAGAGCTGATCGTATGATTTATTTTTGAGTGTCTTTTTTGTGATCAGCTTGCTTCCCATACCTACAGCACTCACCCCGGCTTTAAACCAGTCGCTTATATTGTCTATATCTAATTCAACACCACCCGTCGGCATAAATAATTGCCCTCTGAAAACATCTGCTACTGCTTTTACATAGTCCGGTCCTAAAACATTGGCCGGGAATATTTTTATCAGCGCTGCATGATGCTTTTGCGCCAGGCTTATCTCCGTAGGGGTCATGCAGCCGGGTATCCACAATCCATCATGCTGATTTACAATTTCTGCAACCTCCGGGTTCACAGTGGGCGCTACTATAAAATCGGCCCTTGCGTTCACATAGTCAATGGCATCTTCTTTTGTTTTTATAGTTCCGGCGCCAAAATACAGATCCGGCATCTCGCGCTCCTGGGCTGCTTTCAATATCTTGAAATTCTCAAATGCCTCCTTTGCGCGGTTGGTATATTCCATCACCCGCACCCCTGCTTTATACAACGTACGCACTATTTGCAGGCTAACGTCAGGGTCTTCATAAAAAAACAGGGGCAGCATACCCTGGTTCAAAATGCTATCTAATATGACTTGTTTATTTTTCATTTTTGGTTGGTTTGGTGTGCCAGTAGATCAATTACTTAATTTTAACAACAACTCCTTTGCCGTTTTGTTGGTCGTATCACTTTCAATAAACAATTTATCAAACGCGGCTGTCGCGGCAAATTCCAAAGCTTGTCTGAGATCAAAATTATGATAAAAACCGTAGATCAGCCCGGCCATAAAACAATCGCCGCTGCCTACTTTGTTAATTATTTTAGTTGCGGTCAGCTCGTTTGAGGTATAAAATTTATCTCCTGTATATAAAGTGGCGTAGTAATTAATTTCACCTTCCGCATCAAACCTAAAAGTATTGGCTACGGCTTTGCACTTAGGATATTGCCGGGTGATGGCCTCCGATGTATTCAAAGCTTCTTTGAGGTAGATACTTTTTTGTCCCGACTCATGTATATCCGGCATTACCGGGATACCGAGCATCGTATCCACCGCCCAAACATTCCCCATGATCAGGTTACAATATTTAACCAATCCGGGCATTACCTGCTGGGGCGTTTTTCCATACTGCCATAGTTTGGAGCGATAATTCAGATCGACGGATATGGTGATATTCTTTTTAGCTGCTGCTTCCAAAGCTTCTTTGCATACATCCGCTATATTTTGATTCAATGCAGGGCATATCGCACTGAAGTGGAACCAGCTTACGCCCTCCAACTGCTTGTCCCAATCGATCGTCCCGGGCTTTAATTCCGAAAATGCAGAGTTCGCCCTATCGTATATTAAGGCATCATTTTTAAGATCTTTTCCTTTCGTCAAAAAGTAAAGGCCGAGCCTGCCAGCCCGGTAAATTACAGATGACATATCGATCTTTTGCTGCGCGAGGAAATTAACGATCTGCCTGGCCATGCCATTATCCGGCATAGCCGTGATATATTTTGATGGGATGCCCCATAGCGCCAAAGCTGTGGCCACATTCAATTCGGCCCCTGCGATGTAAAAAGGGAACAGGTTCTCCTTTAGCCATTCGCCGCCCTCATCTGGGGATATCCTCAGCAGCAATTCACCAAACGTAAGTATGGTACCCTGGGTGTTTATTTTCAAGGGAGCATCCATCACTTAAAAATGAAAATAGTTTTTAGCATTATAATAACAAATATCCTGGATGATCTTCCCTGTCCACTTCAGGTCATTCGGCAGTTCACCATTATCAATATCTTCACCAAATAAATTACAAACCAAACGGCGGAAATATTCATGCCGCGGATACGACAGGAAGCTGCGCGAATCAGTCAGCATACCCACCATCCGGCTTAGCAAACCCATATTTGATAAAGCGTTCAGCTGTTTGGTCATCCCATCCTTCTGATCCAAAAACCACCAGGCCGAACCAAACTGTATCTTACCGGCAACAGAGCCATCGTTAAAATTACCCGTCATGGCTGCCATAATTTCGTTATCAGCAGGGTTGAGGTTGTATATGATGGTTTTAGCCAGTTTATCTTCCGTGTCGAGTTTATTTAGAAACCGGGACAAGGACCTCGCCTGGCTAAAATCGCCAATAGAATCCCAGCCGGTATCGGGTCCAAGATTGTTAAATGCGCGGGTATTGTTATTGCGCAAAGCTCCTAAATGGTACTGCTGCACCCAGCCCTTTTCGTGATCCCACAAAGCAAAATGGACGAGCATAGCCGATTTGAATTTTGCAATTTCCAATGGCATCAGCGCGTAATTGTGCTTTATCTTTTTAAATATGGCTGCTATCTCGCTATCTATATAATCCTCGGCATACAACTGTTCCAAACCATGATCAGATAAAACGCATCCATTTGCCGCAAAATGGTCATGCCGTTTTTTTAATGCTTGCAGGTAAGTGTCAAAATCGTGTATGCTGATGCCTGTGATTTCTTCGAGCTGATCAATGTATTGATTCAAAGTGCGGGTATCATCCACATTCATGGCCTTATCGGGTCTGAAAGCCGGTAACACTTTTACTGCATAACCATCTTTTTTTAATTGCTGATGATATTCCAAACTGTCGAGCGGGTCATCCGTAGTGCAGATTACTTCTACCTTCATTTTGGTGATCAGGCTCTTTACCGCGTACTCCGGTGTCCGCAATTTTGCTGTACTCTCATCATAAATATCATGGGCCGTGGCCGGAGACAGCAGCTCCTTGATATCAAAGTAGCGGCGCAATTCCAGGTGTGTCCAGTGATAAAGCGGGTTGCGCAGGGTATAAGGAACTGTAGCCGCCCATTGCATAAATTTCTCCTCATCGCTCTTGCTGCCGGTAATATATTCCTCGTTCACACCATTGGCACGCATGGCACGCCATTTATAATGATCGCCATAAAGCCAGGGTTGAGTTAGATTTTCAAAATTTATATTGCCCGCGATCTGGTCGGGCGGCAAATGGCAATGGTAATCAATGATAGGCAGATCAGCCGCGTATCCGTGGTATAAATGCTGGGCGGTTGTGCCCTGCAGCAGAAAATTTTCGTCTAAAAACTCTTTCATCTTAAAAAAAATCAATCTCCGTGGATTGGAAAGTGTTATTGAACATAGGGAATGACGGCTTATCGATCCAGAGTCTAAATATAAGAGAAATTGCCAGCAAGTTTAAAGATATGCCATCGGATTGTTACAGGCAGTTCGCTAATAAAAAAAGCGATGAGTTTCCTCACCGCCTTTTGGAGTTGATTGATCAAGATTTTTACCAGAACCTCACATATAACAACGAAATTATAAGCAAAGTAACAACGATCATTGCAATTATACCCGGTTGTAATTTAAACATGGATTTATCCAGTGCAAATGCTTTAGGATTTATCTTAGGCCCACCAAGACTAATGAGGATCATGATCAGCATGGTAAAGAAAAATGCAAGCCCCATACAAACGTGGAAAGGTATTTCATAAACACCTGCGCTGTTCTTAAAGGCAGAATATAAGAATGTTTCTGGTCCAAACCATACCGGCGCATAAACATTGAATAGTACAGAGAGCAGGAAGCCTGTAATTACGCCAACTACAGCTGCGGCGCCGGTTGTACGTTTCCAGAACATACCCAGTATGAACATAGCAAACACACCTGGACTGATAAAGCCTGTATATTTTTGTATAAATGTAAAACCACCTTCGCCACCAATTCCCAATAGATCTTTCCAGGTAAGTAATATGGAAACGATCAAGGCGGCAATAATGGTAATGCGACCTACTATAACCATATTCTTTTCAGTAGAATCTTTTTTGATGTATTTTTTGTAAACATCGAGTGTAAAAATAGTTGAAATGCTATTTGCTTTACCTGCCAGCGAGGCGACAATAGCAGCAGTAAGTGCAGCAAGTGAAAGCCCTATTAAGCCATTAGGCAGGTAGCCTAATATAGCTGAATATGCATTATCTGATATCACTTCACCATGTTTGCTATTCGCTGTCATTTCAGCCTGGATCATTCCTTTTTGGTGCAGCACATAGGCTGCGATACCGGGGAGCATTACAATCACAGGCATCAGCAATTTCAGGAAGCCTGCAAATAATATCCCCTTTCGCGCAGTTTTCAGATCGGCCCCAAGCGCACGTTGAGTGATATACTGATTGCAGCCCCAATAGTTAAGGTTGATGATCCATATACCAGCAACGTATGAAAGCAAGCCAGGTACTGTTAAATAATTATCAACCTGGTGCTGTGGAGTGGATGCCGTTGGCTTTGCAAATATCATGTGAAAATGGTCAGGCGCATTTTTAACTAGTTGGTTAAATCCTTCTAGCGCACTATCACCAAAACCAAAAGCTTTACTTACCACCGTTAAGGCAACATAAGTTGTTGCCAGGCCTCCTATGATAAGTACGCTAACCTGAATCACATCCGTAAAACCAATAACTTTCATACCACCAAGGGTGATAAAAACAGCAAATATTGATAAGGCAATTAGTATAAGATGGAAAGAATCCGGGCTACCACCCACCAAATTATTGATGGCAACTGCACCGAGGTATAAAATGGATGTAAGATTGACAAACACATATAGAAACAACCAGAATATACTCATAATGAGGGCAACCGTCTCATTATATCTCGTTTTTAAAAATTGCGGCATGGTGAATATCTTATTTTTAAGATATACAGGTATAAACCATACCGCCACGATAATTAATGCGATAGCAGCTATCCATTCATAAGCGGCAACTGCAATACCTATGCTATAACCTTGACCACTCATGCCTATAAATTGCTCAGCCGAAATATTGGAAGCTATAAGGGATGCGCCTATTGCCCACCATGTGAGGGAGCCTTCAGCTAAAAAAAAGTCGTGTGTATCAGTAACGGCTTTCTTTTTTTTGCGGTAAATGTAATAGCCATAGCCGGCCACAATAAAAAAATAAATTATGAAAATGACATAATCAATGGTAGTAAATTTGCTCATATCGCTGGTTTTAATTGGTTGTTTGGTTAGTAATCAGTGAAACACTATTCCCATCTGTGCTTTACTGAAATAAACGCTGTTGTTTTAATGTTGGTTTGACAATTATAAACTATATAAAATGATTTAACAAATTTTTAAAGTAAGTCTTTTTTAGCTAATTGCAAATTTTGTTTTGATTATAGATTGCGAAGCGAAGGCTTACGAAGTTTTAAAACTTCGTAAGTCTGTTATCAAACTAATTCAATTCAAGTGTCACTGCTGATTTAGCAGGCAGGTCAACCACCAGTTTATCACCATCCCTTTTTGCATTGGTAAAGTTTGTTATGTGTACTTTATTGGGCTGTTTAAAGGTATTGATATCCGTCAGGTTAGCTGATGTAAGCACCTGCCCGGTTACTGTTTTCCAGGTGATATCACCCAAATTTGCAGTTACCGTGATGTTATTATGCGGATCAAGGTTAACCAGCGAAACATGTATTTTACCGGAAGCATCCTGCGAGGCCGAAATACTTACCGCAGGTATTTTTTTGCCGTCAAATTCATAATCAGGTGAATTTAGTTTGACGGGCAAATATTTTGCATCCTGGTGAACTTTGTACAGATCGAATATATGATACGTCGGGGTCAGCAGCATTTTATCCTTATCTGTTAAAATAAGCGATTGCAGAACATTTACTGTTTGCGCCAGGTTGGCCATTTTAACCCGGTCGCAATGGTTGTTAAATATGTTCAGTGTGGTAGCAGCCAGAAGCGCATCGCGCAGACTATTTTGCTGATAAAGGAAACCCGGATTGGTGCCCGGCTATACATCTGTCCATACCCCCCATTCGTCAACCACCAGGGCCACTTTTTTCTCAGGATCGTACTTATCCATTATAGCCGAATGCTTGGTGACCAGTTCCTCCATCTTCAGGCAGTTCACCATCGTATTAAAATATTCTTTTTCGTCAAAGCTGGTAGCCGATCCTTTATGCCCCCAGTTACCGGATGGTATGGTGTAATAGTGCAGGGATAATCCCCACATGCCGGTGCCTATATTCTTCATGCATACCTCTGTCCAGTTGTAATCATCCGAATTTGGCCCGCTGGCGATCTTTTTAAGTGCTGCACCCGGATAATTCCTGGCATAAGTAGCATATCTTTTATACTGATCGGTATAAAACTCAGGCGTCATATTTCCTCCGCAGCCCCAGCTTTCATTTCCCACTCCCCAAAAGGTAACTTTATAGGGTGCAGGGTGCCCGTTTTGCTTTCTTAACTGCGCCATGGTGCTTTCGCCATCCAGGTTGAGGTATTCTACCCATTTAGACATTTCCTCCACGGTGCCGCTGCCGATATTACCGGCAATATAAGGCTCACAGCCTATCAGCTGGCAAAGCTCCAAAAATTCGCTGGTGCCGAAACTGTTATCATCCGTAACATTGCCCCAATTAGTGTTCACCATTTTTGGGCGTTGCGCACCGGGACCAATGCCATCACGCCAGTGGTATTCATCGGCAAAGCAGCCACCGGGCCAGCGCAGATCGGGGATCTTT
>JABDFM010000037.1 GCA_013286565.1 Bacteroidota bacterium | reverse complement strand
CGCCGGTATAATAGGCCAGCTTAGCATTGCGGAATTTAGCATCCTGCCCAATGGTTGTATTTGGATAAGCTACCTCAACCTGGCTATAAATCAAAGCGGCTTCCCAGGGCTGGTTATTCATCAGGTATACATCGCCCAGGTCAAGCTTGCAGCTATTGAGCAGGTTTGTTTTAATACTGGGGATGTTGATGGCTTCTTCCAGTAGCTTTTGGGCTTCCACAGTCTTATGCAGTTTGAACGCCTGCAGATTAGCCAATCGTTGCATAGCAAAAACAGTACTGCCGGTTTTGCCAAATTCATTGAGCAGGTCGATATAGTCTTTTTCAAGACTAAGCAGATCATTCTGTGTGTATTTTCCGGATGTAATTAATAGATTTTTTGTGTTGAGCAACTCAATTTTGGCAGGTACATAAAGCTGTTGGTCTTTTCCTTTGCTGATGACATATTCATAGCCGCGGATAGCGGTTTCATAAGCCTCATTTGAAATAAATGTTTGGCACAGATCAAAAATGCTGCTGCCATCATCATTCTGCCGACGACTTAAGGCAAGGGCCTGGTTCAATGCCTGGTCAAATTGTTTTTGCTGTAAAAACTGCCAGGTAAGCAGGTCGGCATAAATGGTTTGCTGTGGGTCTTTTTGTATGCGTTTAAATAAAGCCGTTTTAAGCATATTATAATCAGCCTCTCCCTCATAAATAGTCGACAAGGCATTTTCGGCCTGACTAATAAACGTAGGATTATCGGGCAAAAAGTTTAAATACTCTTCGGTTAATGAAGCTTTATCCCTTTTGAAACGATACAGACTGATCAGCTCGAAGGTGTACAATTTATCATTGTGGAGCAGCTTACGCCCCTGCAAAAATATTTTTATGGCATAATCTGTATTTTCGGCCTGGTAAAACTGGGTGGCCGTATTGGTAATAACGCCTGCATCGGCTGGCAGATTTTTGATCAGGTCTTCATAGATCAGGTCGGCTTTATCGACGTCACCTTTTTGGGTATAAATGCGCCCCATCGTAATGGCGTACTGAGAATCACCGGGATGCTTACGGAGCATTTTTTTGGTGACTACCTCGGCCTCATCAAATTTTTTGAGGCCCAGTAACCCGTTTATATAAAGATGATAATAGGTGTCGTTGTCCTGCTTATATAGTTTTTGATAAATATCAAGCGCTTTTTGCAGTTCGCCGTTGGCGGTGAATTGTTTTGCCAGCTGCAGGTCATTCACCTGTGCAAAAAGTGTGGTGCAAAATATCGACAGAAAAAAAACAATCGCGGCAATTCGCTTCATCTACTCAAAAATAGTCAATTTACACTAAATCTTTTACCCCTTATATATATTGATACTATAACGTTTTAAACCAGTAAAATTATAGTGACATTTTGAAACCCTTAAGTAATTTGACTAAGTTTAACCTGATATAATCTGATATAGAGGTTTGCGCCAAATATATAATGCTAAAAAGGGTAAGAATTTTATTTTTTATTTTTCTTCTGTCTGCTTTATTTTCCTGTAAACGGAATGAGGTAAGGCAGATACCTATAAGCGATTTTTTTAAAAATCCCGAAAAGGGCTTTTTCAGGATATCTCCTGATGGTAAATATGTTTCGTATTTAAAATCCTATAAAGGCAGGCAAAACCTATTTATACAGTCGTTGGCTGATGGTAAAGAAACTATGGCCACCTCGTTCACCGATTACTCTGTACGCGATTACTCGTGGACGTATAACAACCAGGTCATTTTTAGCCAGGACATTATTTCGGATGATGAATACAAAATGTACGCCCTGGATGTCCCGGCCATGAAAACCCGAAACATCCTGTCGTTGCAGAAAGGAAGGATTCGCCTGCTTAATAACCGGGATAAAAAAGAGCCGGATATGGTCATGGTCAGCATGAATAAGCGTGACCCGGCAAACTTTGACATCTACAAGCTGAACGTAAAAACAGGAGAGTTAAGATCATACCTGGTAAACCCGGGTAATTTAACCGAGTGGTTCCCGGATGATGACGGGAAGATACGCCTGGTAAAAGCCTCAGACGGGGTGGACGAAACCGTTCTCTACCGATCTGATGATAACGCACCTTTTAAGCCTATCATTAAAAACAATTTTAAAGACAGGGTTGAGCCCATTGCTTTTACTGGGGTGAAGAACTATTTCTATGCTTTGTCCAATGTTAACCGGGATAAGACTGCCCTGGTAGAGATCGACGCCGAAACCGGGAAAGAGGAAAAGGTAATATTGGGCTGCGATAAAGCTGATATTAACCGGGTAGATTATTCTGAAAATAAGCACCGCCTGGAGATGGCCACCTGTGATGAAGCCAAGCCTAAAAAACACTTTTTAAATGCAGATATCGAACGTATTTACAATGAGTTTAGCAGCCAGCTGAAAGGCAGCGAGGTGATTATTGTAAGCAGGGATAGCGCGGAAGACAAGTTTGTTCTGAAATCCTATACGGACCGGAATCCGGGTACGTACTATCTTTATGAAAAAAGCACTGGAAAGCTAACCAGGCTGGGGGATATAAATACCAGTATGAAAGTGGAAGAATTGTGTGCGATGAAGCCCATATCCTTCAAATCAAGGGACGGCCTGGTGATAAACGGCTACCTGACCTTGCCGCTGGGATCTAAAACAACCAACCTGCCGGTTGTGGTGATGCCGCATGACGGGCCGTGGCGAAGCCGTGATACCTGGGGATACAGTGACGAGGTGCAGTTTTTGGCCAACCGAGGTTATGCGGTGTTCCAGGTTAATTACCGTGGTTCAACCGGGTATGGTAAGGCATTTTACAGCGCGGGGCTTAAACAGGCCGGAGGTAAGATACAGGATGATATAACGGATGGCGTAAACTGGCTGATCAGTGAAAAGATAGCGAACCCGAAAAAGGTAGCCATTTTTGGAGGCGGATTTGGTGGTTTTTCGGCCTTGTACGGTGTTTCTTTTCATCCCGGGTTATACAATTGCGCTGTAGTGCAATACGGGCTGATCAACTTTTTCACTTATATAAAAGATGTCCCTCCATATTTTAAGTCGCGTCTGCAGATGATCTATGAGATGGTAGGTAATCCTGAAACAGATGCCGAACAACTAAGGGCCATATCGCCCGTATTTCATACTGATAAAATAAAGGCACCGCTGCTGATCTTCCAGGGAGCTAAGGACGAGAGCGCGAATATCAGTGAGCTAAACCAGTTTGTGCGCGAATTAAAAAAACAAAATGTGCCTGTAACCTATTATCTAAAGCAAAACGAACGCAAGGTTTTCAGGAATGAGCATAACAGGATGGAAATGTACACGGAGATAGAAAAATTCCTGGATAATAATATGCGGGTTAACCACTAAACCCGTTTGTGATGAAAGAAGAAAAGAGTGTTTACGGGAAAAGTTTTTCATTGATCATCGCTTTCCTGATCCTAATATCAGTCGTATTTATTATAGCGCTTTTTGTTACTTACAACCTTACTTCTAATTATGTTGAGGGGGAGTTTGAATCAAAAAAAACAGAAGTGCTTGAGCAAACCATTAAGCCGTACAATGATTTTTTTAATAACAGGGTACCAGAAATAACCTTTTACCAGGGCTATCTCGATTCAGCCTCTGCTGTAAAATATTCGGATTCGGTTTTTAATGATTATCCTTTTGTAAAGCGGATCGTATTTTACGAAATACAGGTAGGCAGTCAGCATAATGACTACAATGTAAAAAATGCATTGAGTATAGGGATACAGGCGATCTATGAATATAGATCGAAAAACGGTGTGGTTATCACTTCAAATAAAAGACGACCCTCTGATTATGTTGATTTTAAATTGATGGCTAATAAACTGGATAATTTTGTAGCCGTTGCTGATACATCCCGCGAGCCAACACAGGACGAAAAATTTAAAACCTTTTATGATATCCAGCCCGAAAAAATAAGCTATCTCAATATTCCGCGACGCGAAGAAGTAATGCGGTACCGCGAGCTTCAAAAGCAGGGGCCGGGCACATCTGTTTACAAACAAAATATGCTGACGTTTATCCTGGACCAGTATGCGCTGAAGGTGAAAAACTCTCACCCTGAATTGTACCAGGATGTTTCTATCAGGCCTGTTGTTTATGACCCGATTGATAATGAAAGCAATAATATAACTACGGAAGCGCCTTTGCCGGTCGCCTTTTCTGAGTATAAATTGTATTTCAGCTCGCCCAAAGGGTACCTGACCGCCGAGGTTAACAGAAGGTTTATGCCCATAGGCGCAATCGTTTTATTGATCTACTCTTTTTTGGTATTGATAGGCTGGCTGATCTACAGGAACCTGAGTATCAACCTGAAATTGTTTAAACTGCAATATGATTTTATTAATAATTTCACCCATGAGTTTAAAACGCCTATCAGTGTGATAAAAATAGCCGGATCGAACCTGAGAGGGGATAGCGAGCTAAGCGAACGCCAAAGAAAGCAATACGGTAAGATACTGGATGAAGAAGCGGATAAGCTGAATGATCTGATGAATAAGCTATTATCCTTTACCCAACTGGAAAATAAATCGATAAGGATAAAAAAAGAAGACATTGTTCTGGATGATTTTGTGAAAAGCTACCTGGATACTTTCAGGATAAAATATCCCGACTTTAAGCTGGAATACCGGATATATGGGATTATCGATTTTTATACTGATCCGGTATTGTTAGGCAGTATCTTTCAAAACCTGATAGAAAACGCCTATAAATACTCGAATCCGAAACAGAGGGAGCTTTTTATCAATATCAGGCTCGAAAAACGCCATATTATATTTTCATTTAAAGATAAGGGCATTGGTATAGCAAAAGAGGAGATAACTCATATATTTAAGAAATTTTACAGGATCGAAAACCAATATAACCAGAACGGAAGTGTTGGGCTCGGTTTGGCATTCTGCAAAGAACTGGCTAATTTTATGAACGGAGAAATAGAGGTCAAGTCTAAAATTAATACGGGCTCGGAGTTTATCGTTACCCTTCCCTACGAATCTGCTGTGTACAATTAATTACAAATTGAATTATGAACAAGGAAATAAAAATAGCGCTGGTTGAAGATGATGAAAACCTGCGTTTCCTGGTAGCCGAGCGCCTGCAATCAGAAGGTTATAAGGTATTGGAAGCTGACAATGGCGACGATGCCGAGAAAATGATATTGGCCGAACAGCCGCATATTGTATTGCTCGACTGGATGCTGCCCGGTAAACAGGGCGCTGATGTGTGCAGCTCGATAAAGGAAAAAGGCTTTGATAACATCGTCATAATGATGACCGCCAAAGCGCAGGATGTTGATAAGATAGAGGCCTATAATTTGGGCGTATCTGATTATATCACCAAGCCTTTTAACATGGATGTGCTGGTGGCGCTGATAGATAATAAGATCAAATTTTCGCTGAATAACGAAAAATCAGAGTCGTACCGCTTTGCCAATATGGAGCATCACCCTAACATGCACTTGCTGATAAGGGATGGCAAAAAAGTAGAACTGACCATATTAGAGAATCGGATATTGCTTTACTTCCTGAAAAACCGAAACAAGGTGATTAACCGCGAGGAACTGATGATGGAGGTTTGGGGCTATAATGCCGATGTGAATACCCGTACCCTGGATATGCACATTGTGAGGCTCAGAAAAAAGATAGAGATCAACCCTGATTCGCCGCTGTTTTTGCAGACCGTAAGGGGGGTGGGTTATAAGTTTGCTTATGAGGGGTGATTGGATTTCGGATTTCGGAATTTCGATTTCGGATTTTTCGCCGGGTTAAAACTTACGAAGTTTTTAAAACTTCGTAAGTTTTTTGCTTTTGATATATCGTGGAGAGTATGAACTCCCCGCAAAAGGATTTTTGATCGATAATTCCATATCTATACTGCGCAAAACATTTTTCTATACCGGGAAGCTGAGAAGCTTCGATCTGGCAAATTATCCTGAAAAGCACAAACATCGACCTAAGGAGTATCTTTTGCCACCATTTGCCGGTTATATGGAAATCTGTATTTAACCATATTCCTCCCGGTTTAAGGGCTTTATCAATATGACTGAATACTTTTTGTAGGGTTTGTTCGGTGAAATTATCGAACAAAAAAGGAGTGATCACCACGTCCTGATTTTCGATAACGGGAACATTTTCAATGGGCTCGTTAATATAATTAACTTCACTGCGTCCTGCGTTTCTTTTGCGCGAAAGCGCCATCATTTTAGCGGATATTTCTACATAGGTGATCTTTAAACCCGAGGGGTGTATTTTCGCTATTTCTTCCAGAATCCAGCCTGTACCCCCACCAACTATTAAGATATTGCTGCTTGCCGGGATATGCTGCAACAGGTATACCTGCGATCTGATGATTGCCCTGCCATAGATCACCCGCGAAAGGCGATCATAGAACCAGGCAGAATTATCGTAGTTGGAGGGCATATTACTATAAGCGGTAAATTAAAGGATTGTTATTATATTTAATGCAGCCATTCAAAAAATTACGCGCAACTAAAGTTTTTTCAGACTTTATAAAACTGTTTCAACATGAAAATAATTAGGGTGCAATACACCACAACGCTGGAATATGCCACGACTAATAAAGAAAACATCACAAAAGTGATGAATGAGTTAAGGGAGATGAATCGTTCGGACATTAAATACGGTGCTTATCTGCTACCCGATGGAAAGACATTTATGCATTTTGACCAGTTTGAAAACGAAGAAGCCCATCAGGTTTTGATGGGGCTTGAATCATTCAAAAAATTTCAGACTGAATTGAAAGCGAGCACGTTTGAAGTTGAACCAAAATGGGAACTTTTGTCTTTGGTGGCAGCTTCCTATGATATTTTCGGGTAACAACCTGTTTGGTGAAAATAGCTACAGATAGATACTTATCTGGCTAAATACCATCACAAACACATACTGCAGGATCAAAACCCCGTCCAAATAAAAGAAGTAATAGTATTCGTTTTTCTCCCATTTGGATCTGAAAATGAGCCAGCCGGTTAGTACTACGCTGAGAGTTAATGCCCAAAAATCGGTGCTGAACCCGTTATTCCTGAACAGAAATAGCAATACAATATATCCTGCTAATAACACCTGGCAAAAGAGATAGGCATTTTTTTCGCCCCAGGCTACCGCGATGGTTTTTAATCCTAATTGCTTATCTTCAAACAGGTCGCGGATATCAAATGGTATGGCCAGCGCCCCAATAAACAGGAACCTTTTGGCTAATAATATGGTGGTATCGCGCATGGAAATGGTTGTCAGTTGCACGGCCTGTGATTCCAGCACGGGCAGTAACACGCAACTCATGGTCCATACCAGGGTGATCAAAAATAATTTAAGACCGGGGATATTACGCAAACCAAATTTTTGGTTGCCAATAGTAAACAGCGGCAGCCCATAACAAAAAGAAAGTATGGCCAGGAAGATGAGCAGAATTTTGGATGCCCCTGAGATCAGGAAAAATAAGGGGATCAACGATAGCATACAAACGATAGTAAGTGTAACCATCAGCCTGTAATGCGCAAAAAACCAGCGTATGCGCCCGTGTTGTGAGTTTTCGGGTTGTTCGGGTTTGCTGATGAGTATGCAGAAATTATAGATCCCGAGCGTTGAGGTAAAAAGCAGACCGATAACAGGGTAAACGGGTTTTGAACCGATCAGGTAAAAAGTAAGCAATCCCTGCGCGACGGCACACAATGCCATAAAGATATTGCTGAAGAGCAAAAAATCAAAGGCAGGCTGTAATAGTTTCCTCATCAATAAAATGAAAAATGATAAGCCGCTTTTATGCCTTGTTTTGCAATGCAGGATCAGCAGAGGCTTTTAGTGTAAATATCGTAATCTCCGGCAACATTCCAAGTCTTCCGGGATAACCTAAAAAACCATAGCCCACGTTCACGTATATCTGCTGTGCGCCTTCGCGATAAAAACCTGCCCATTCTTTATAAATGTATTGTATAGGGCTCCATTGAAAGTGCTCGGCTTGTACGCCAAACTGCATGCCGTGGGTATGCCCGGCAAACATCACATCAATTTGAGGGTAATGGGGTAACACCTGGGCGCGCCAGTGTGATGGGTCGTGCGAGAGGAGGAGTTTTACCGGGAGGTCATCCGTATTTTTTATGGCAAGATCGAGGCGCCCGCGTTTTGGGAACCTGCTCATGGAACCCCAGTTTTCGACCCCGAGGATGCCTATCTCTTCGCCACCAACTTTTAGGCGGCGGTTGGTGTTCATCAACAGGTCCCAACCCATGTTTTTATGGGTTGCTATCAGGTCATCAAAGTTCTTTTGCCTGGCAGCTTCAGTGGGCCAACTAGCATAATCGCCATAATCATGATTGCCCAATGACGAATATACACCAAGCGGAGCTTTTACTTTGCTGAATAGGTCCTGGTATTCATACATTTCAGTACTACGACTATTTACGAGGTCGCCGGTAAAAAAAATGAAATCGGGTTTTTCTTTCAATAGCATCTCCACTCCACCAGCCACCGCTTTTTTATTATAAAAGCTGCCGGAGTGAATGTCGGATATCTGTCCAAGTGTGATACCGTCAAATGCTTTCGGCAAATTGGGAAGATAAAGCGTGCGGTGCTTTACGCGGTAATCATAAACGCCATTAACAGTACCATAAACTATACCCGCCAAAGGAATGGAACCAGCAAGCAGGCCGGCTTTCATCAAAAATTCCGAACGGGGGATTGCCGGGCCGGGTAGGTTTGCAGGTTCAGGCTTTTTGTTCTTTCGTTTAAGCCAGATAAATAATCTTCGCAGGTCATCAGCCAGAATAAAAGGCAAAAACAATACTTTGGCAATGATCAGCAGGAAGAAACCCAGCATAATTGCCGCGCGGAACCCAAGCCCAAGTTTGAAAAAGATGCTTATAAATATGCCTACGATAAATACAAGTGACGTTACCCAATAAGTAACGGTAAAAGATCGTTTTTGAGAGAATTTCCATCGCTTAAGCCCTATGCGTATGCCGCCGATGAGGTACCAATCGGCTAATAGAACAATGGTGCATATTAATAATATCGTGGGGGTTTGTTCGGGCATTTAGTAGATTTTAGAGTCAAGAAACAAGAGCCAAGAATCAAGATGTATAACGTAATTTGAGGCGAAAATAGTTAATTTATTATCTAATTAATTTTACTTTTTTCTTGGCTCTTGGCTCTTGAATCTTGGCTCTTCTTCTTAGTACCGGTCATCATCTATATCCATATCATCCTCATCCGGTTCCAGGTTGAAGAGGCTGTTGAACATATCAGAAAATGCAAAGCCATTATCCAGGAAACCTTTATTCAACTGAGAAAACTCGGCCAGGCCATGCAGTACGAATTCCATCAGCAGCAAATGCTGATTGGCACTGAGATTGGGATGGAATTTCTTGACTAAACTCTTTAAGCCGGAGACAGCATTGAGCGCTTTTTTATATTCTTCGAAAGGCAGATCATCATTCAGCAAGATGGTGTTGCTATCGCTGAACCAGTTAATGATCTCGGCATAAGGGTTGGGCGCTTTTGATTTTTTAACTTTTTCCGGGTCAGGGAAAAACTGCACGAGCAAAGTTTTGATCGCTTTGCCTATCAGCATATTGGCTACTTTGGCCGGGCCCTCTAATTCGCCTTCATATACGAGTTCGATCTTGCCGGTAATAGCTGGTATCACCCCCAGGAAATCAGAGATACGTACAAACGTGGATGATTCCCCGTTGATGATCATGCGTCTTTCGGCATTGCTCACCAGGTTTTCATAAGCTGATATAGTGAGCCTGGCGGATACGCCGGATTTTTTGTCGATATATTCTGAATTACGTGCTTCGAAAGCGATCTGCTCCACTAAATCTTTCACCAATCCGTCAGCTTCAATACTCAGCAATTGTTCGGGTGAGATCAGCGCTTCCTGCTGGGTGATCTTGCGCGAAACCTCTACCGAGCGCGGGTAGTGCGTCAATATCTGGCTTTCTATACGGTCTTTTAATGGTGTTACGATGGAACCTCGATTGGTATAATCTTCGGGGTTGGCGGTGAAAAGGAATTGGATATCCAAAGGTAAGCGCAGCTTAAAACCGCGTATCTGGATATCTTTTTCCTGCAAAATGTTGAACAGGGAAACCTGTATACGTGCTTGTAAGTCGGGCAGCTCATTGATCACAAATATGCCGCGGTGCGCACGTGGTATCAGTCCAAAATGGATTACCCGTTCATCCGAATAATTCAACCTCATGGTTGCGGCTTTGATAGGGTCAACATCACCGATCAAATCGGCGACGGTGACATCGGGCGTGGCCAGTTTTTCGGTATAACGTTCAGAGCGGTGTATCCAGGCAATCGGGGTATCATCGCCCTGGGTGGCTATCGCGTTATGCCCGAACCAGGAAATTGGTTTCAGCGGGTCGTCATATAATTCAGAACCTTCTATGTAGGGCACATATTCGTCCAGCAGGTTTACCATCAAGCGGGCTATTCGTGTTTTTGCCTGTCCGCGTAAACCTAACAGGAGAATATTATGCCTCGATAGGATGGCAGTTTGCAGATCGGGGATAACGGTATCTTCGAATCCCACAATGCCTTCAAACCCGCCTTGCTGTTTTTGAAGCTGCAGGATCAAATTCTGCCGTAATTCGTCTTTTACCGATCGGCTTTTATATCCTGTTTTCTTTAATTCGCCGAGTGTTTTTATGTCTGTTTTGTTCATTCGTTCATTAGTTCAATTGTTCATTGGTAATTTGCACATCTGCATATTTGCACATCATCTCACCGTTCTTCGCCTGTTTTTGATGTAATCCTCAAAAATATATTCGCCTAAACCATTCAGTGAGCTGTAAAAAGCTTTGCCGCCGTTTGTTTCGGTAAACTTACGTACAAACTGCTGCAGGTAGGGGTCTTTGGCGATCATAAACGTGGTAATGGGTATTTTAAGGCGCTTACATTGCGCAGCCATGTTCAGCGTTTTGTTCACCACTTTACGGTCAAGCCCGATGCTGTTTTTATAATATTTGGTACCTTCTTTTAAGCAAGTCGGCTTGCCATCGGTGATCATAAATATCTGCTTGTTGTGCGTTTTACGGCGACGCAGCAGATCGGTAGCCAGTTCCAATCCAGCGTAGGTGTTGGTATGATAAGGGCCCACTTGCAAATAGGGCAGGTCCTTTATCGTAATGGGCCAGGCATCGTTACCGAATACTACGATATCCAGGGTGTCCTTAGGGTATTTGGTGCGGATCAGTTCCGCCAAAGCCATCGCTACTTTTTTTGCCGGGGTGATGCGGTCCTCGCCATATAAGATCATCGAATGTGATATATCGATCATCAGCACGGTTGAGGTGAGGGTTTTATAGTCCATTTCCTCTACTTCCAGATCGCGCTCGGTCATCATAAAATCACCGATGCCATGGTTGACCTGCGCGTTGTGGATGGATTGGGTCATATCGATCTGGTCAAGACTGTCGCCAAACTCATATTCGCGCCGCTCGGCATTTTTTTCATCTCCCTGACCAGATTGCGGCGAACGGTGATTACCCTTACCTGATTTCTTCAGCTTGCCAAATATTTCCTCCAGCGCTGATTGACGGATGCTTTGTTCTGTTTTCGCGGTGATACGGAATTCGCCGTTTTGGCCGCCATCATCCAGGTAGCCTTTTTGCTTCAATTCGTCAATAAAATCACCCATGCCATATTCGTCATTGGTGATATTATATTGCTTGTCCAGCTCGTTCATCCAGGCCAAAGCTTCGCCTGCATCGCCCGCGGTGTAATTAAGCAATTCAAGAAAAAGCTTTAATAATTCGTCAAATCCGCCTTTTGGAATTTGCCTGGGTGTAAATTTCGAAAACCCGTAGCCACGCATAGATATCCTTTCAACTATAAAGTAACGGATTAATTCGCTTAAAAGTTTGAAACAGCGCGGTAGAAGGAGAAATGTTAGGTAGGAATGACATTTCAGCTTTTCAGTTTGCAGTTTTCAGTTGGCGGTTTGCAGTTATCGCTTTTTAGTAATTAAAATTATATTTAAAACTTTTGCCCACTGCAAACTGCCTACTGCAAACTAATCCAAACCCAACAACTTCCTGATACCCTCATCATAAGGCGGGTTAGCGCCGCGCTGGCTGGCTACGAAAGCACCTACTGCGCATGAATTATCTATTACGGTTTGCATCGGTTGGCCGGCCAGTAAACCGGCTACGAATGTGGCCAAAAATGAATCACCCGCGCCAACGGAATCACCTCCGGGTGCAGCGGGGCAGCCGGGCGAATCATAAAACTCATGATCGTGCCAGACGATGGCGCCATGTTCACCGCGGGTTACGCAGATGGTTTTGCTGTGGTATTTTGAGCGGAACTCGTTAATTTGTTCCCTGATGTCGTGATCACTGCCGCCTATCAATAGTTTGGCTTCATCCTCATTCATTTTCACCACATCGGCCCTGGCGGTGAGGGTTTCGATGGTGGACAGGGTATAATGCGGCGCGCGCAGGTTTACATCAAATATTTTAAGGGCTTTTGTTTCGTCCAGCAGATTTAACAGGGTATCGCGGGTTGTTTCGTCGCGGCAAGCTAAACTGCCGAAGATGATGGCTGATGCCTGTCCGGCTGCCTGGTTTAGCAGGTCGCCGGTTTGGATATTATCCCAGGAAACGGGTTGCGGGATAATGTAGGTGGCCTGCTGATTCTCGTCTAACTCCACTGTCACTTCGCAGGTGGGTAATTCGGCATCACGCTGTATGAGGTCGGAAAACAGGTCGTTCCTTTTCAGATATTCAACCAATTCGTCGCCTGATGGGTCTTCACCAACACGACTGCCAAAGGCAACATCGGCACGCTGCTGCACCAGGTGCATAGCTACGTTCATAGGTGCGCCGCCGGCTTTTTTGCCGTCATCAAAAGTGTCCCACAGGACTTCGCCGAAACATAGGATTTGTTTGTTCATAGATTGGAATGGGTAAAAGCACAGGGAGCAAAATGCATTAAAATAAATATCTTATCAAATTCCATATAGGAGGCTCCCATGGAGCCTTTTTAACTTTATGTATGTTTCTATAAACAGGCGACTCCGATGGAGTCAAATATCGTTTTTATTACAATAAATATTTGCTCCGTAGGAGCATCCTGTTTATAGGGTATTTCCTATAAACAGGCGATGCCGATGCGTCCAATATCGTTTTTATTCCATTAAATATTTGCTCCATAGGAGCACCCTGTTTATAGGTCATACATGTATCTTGTCAGGCTCCATCGGAGCCTCCTTTTACAGTGGTTGTATCTTTTGATTTATTTTAATGCGTTTATCCTGACTAAAGCCCAAAGCTAAAAGCTTTTTATTCGAAAATTGTTTATTTTGGAGGATGAAAAGAATAATACTCTCTTGTCTTTTGATTCTTTACTCTTGCTTCTCCTATGCGCAGGATAAAGAAGCCGTTTTAAAAGTGCTATCAACCCAGCAGGAAGCCTGGAACCGGGGCGATATCGATGGTTTTATGCAGGGGTACTGGAAATCAGATTCGCTGGTGTTTGTGGGTAAAACCGCGCCTGTTTATGGCTGGCAAAGCACCATCGACCGTTACAAAAAAGGCTATCCTGATAAAGCGGCCATGGGGCAGCTGACCTTTGATATTTTACAGGTGAAATTGCTGGATGCCAATAACGCTTTTGTTTTAGGCGGATGGAGTTTGAAACGGGAAAAGGATGCACCCGGCGGTTATTTTACGCTATGGTTCAGGAAAATTAACGGGGAGTGGAAGATTGTTTGTGACCATACGAGTTAGATTTGAGAGGTTAGATGTGAGATTTGAGAATGGCGAAATTTAAAATAAACAAAGTATTTCATTTAATGGTTGGGACGGTCTTAGCGGGAGAGATTATAGAAGGAACCATTAGCCCGGGAGATATTATTGAACTAAATAATATATCAACTATCAAGATTAAATCAGTTGAATATATTGATCATCCAAATGGAGTTTCCGAAATAGGATTGGTGATTGAATCTACAGGTGAAAATATTAGTGATAAATTAAATGATATCATTGGTCACATCGTGACGATTGCGTAGAGAGGGATAGTATTAGCACGCGCGGTACGGGGTGTACTTACTATATTGTTTTCTTTTGGGCGTTACCCTGCGGGCCGGGCTATCCACTCATACGCCTACAGGCCTTAGGCGCGATGGCCGGTATCCGTTCCTATCCCTAACGCTTTGTCTGAACTATGATTAGCTTGATTAAAGGATAGCCATGATTCTCTTGCCGATCATAATTTGTGTTTATAAAAGTTTGCTATTTTTCAACATTATATCCGCAAGCGAATATGTGCTTGCTAATTCACTTATATTTGATTTAAATAACAAAGGAGCCCAAAAGCTCCTGTTATTATTAGCTGAACCCGATAGAGATGATACAGTATTGGGATCTAACCCTTTATCAGACGGTAAAATTCCGTCCGGTGTTCGAGCCTCGAGTCTAGCCACTCGGGGCTTTTTTACTGTAATTCTACGTAAACAAAGTAAGTCAATAGAAATCTTAGTAGCAAGTTCATTCCAATATAAAATTATCCACGATTTTATCAGACGATATTATTTCTTCGACTCCTTAGCTGGAACAGGTGGACTATCAATATAATTTTTTCCGCTTGTATTCAAACAAAATGACTATGCCAGGTCGAGGATTGCAAATCCCGACCAACGGATGTGGATTGTAAAATAAAAAGTGTTAGCCCGCGCTACCGCAAGCGTCCCGCTTGTGGTTATGTACTTGTTGTTAAGCATGCGGGGCCACAAGCGGGACGCTTGCGGTAGCGAAGGGAGTTTTTTTGTTTTAGTGTAAATTTGTATATGAAAGCCCGACTGAGAGGGACTGACTATGGGCAATCACCCCTCCAACTCTTTCAAAATATTCTCAGCATCTACAGTGATCTTAACATAGTGTTTAAACACCCACCTGGCGAAGTAAAAGAAGAAAGGAAACTCAACTACATAATAAAACCACAGGTTGGTTTGTTTAAAAAAATCTTTTCCGCCGATGAGCTCGCCCATAACGGGGAGAATTACCAGCATCAGTATCGCCCCCAAATAAATCCCCATTTTTTTGGCGAACACAAATTGTATTTTACCTTTTGAGTAATCCAGTAATGCCTGCTTAAAAGTGTTAGCCGATATGTTTGCAGACCGCATTTTACGAACCGCCCTGATCGATGAAAACGGCATGATGAATATGATCAAAACAGATATGATGCCGCAAACCTGCAAATACCAGGTATTTAGTTTTTGAAAGTCGGCCAGTATAAATAACAAGCCGGCAAAGCCAACTGCGCCGCCTATGGTTTCGGGGATCAGAATTTTATTGAGTTTGTTCCGGTAATTGGTCTGTGTCATTTTGATAATTATTGAATCGGTTAATCTTTTTTGTTTTTCCATCTCTGCAGATAGGTCGGTCCATAGGGTTTGCATTTCTTCCAGTTGCATGATATGTTGGTTTTAATTGATCTGTGCTATTAGTTTTTGTTTGATGCGTCCCAAACGGGTGCCCACATTGGTAGTGGTAAACCCGGTTATGCCGGCTATTTCGTCGTAAGTTTTTCCTTCGAGGTACAATAGTATGATACCCTTTTCTACCGTGCTGAGCTGCTTTATCTGCGCAAATAATACTTCGCTGCGCTCATTCATCAGGGTGTCTGCGGTGTCCGTCCTGTTTAATAATAGGTCATCGATCGGCACTTGGTTCCCTTTTTTCTTTTCTTTATTTAAATGGGCGATAGCTGTATTTAAGGCGATGCGGTACATCCAGGTAGTAATTTTAGATTCGCTCCTGAAAGAGCCGAAAGATTTCCAAAGCTGGTACACGATATCCTGGTACAGATCCTGCTCATCTTCCTTGTTGTTGGCGTACACTTTGGCCACCTTATAAATAAGCCCTTCGTTTGCCTGAACGATCCCGATAAACTCTTTTTTATTATCCATTTAAATTAAACTACCCCCAATTAGTATAGCAAGGGTGGAAAAAATCACAAAAAATAAAAAATTGATATAAAAATAAATTAAAGCCTCCTGTTGATTCACCCCGACTACGCTTCGCTGGTCGACCCTCTCTACGGCAAGCCGGAAAGAGGGTGAAAAATAAAAGATTAAAACATTCCCTCTTTACCGCTTGCCGTAGAGAGGGTCGACCAGCGAAGCCAAGACCGGGTGAGTAGAATAGACGATAGTACCCCCCAGATTACCCACCCTGTAACTATTTAATGTTTACAAGCGTCTTATTCCCGATATCCTACCTTTCAAGCTATGAAGATACTTCTCTCCTTTCTTTTCTCTATCCTTTTTATACCGGCATTTGCTCAAAAAGCGGATAATCGCATTGTGATCGGTAGGGTGGATACCGTTTATTCGAAAATATTGAATGAAAAACGGGCTATCCTGGTGCATGTGCCGCAGGGGGATAAAGATCAGCGCTATCCTGTTTTGTATATTTTGGATGGCGAAGAACATTTTCAATCGGCGGTTGCTATTGATGAACAATTGAGCGGGGTACTGCCCGATATGATCATCGTTGGTATCACCAATACCGTTCGTGAGCGGGATCTGACGCCTACTCATGTAACCGGCATAAAGGAATCGGGCGGGGGTGAGAGTTTTATGAGCTTTATCGAAAAAGAACTGATACCTTACGTCGATTCACATTATCCCACGGCCCCTTACCGTGTTTTCAGCGGGCACTCCTTAGGTGGGCTTACGGTGATAAACGCTTTTTTTAATCATACCGGTTTGTTTAATGCTTATATCGCCATCGATCCAAGTCTTTGGTGGGATAACCAGGAATGGATAAAAAAGCAGGAAACTGGTTTGCTCAATGATGATTTTACCAACAAATCGTTATTTGTTGCCATAGCCAATAATATACCACCAGGATTGGATACGGTTTCTGTTTTAAAAAGTAACGATCCGATGAGTAGTGTAACACGTGCAGTGATCCCTTTCGTTCATACTTTAAGGGATAATAAGCCAAAGGGTTTGCGATGGGGATCTAAATTTTACCCAAATGAGCGCCATGGTACGGTGGAGTTAGCTGCCGAGTATGACGCTTTGCGTTATTTATTTGATTATTACCAGTTTAGGACAAGCCAGTTTATCGGTCATCCGGAATTGGATGAAGACTCCGTAACAGAAGCGCATTATCAATTGGTTTCTGAAAAATTGGGGTATAAAGTACTACCGACAGAAAATAACATCAATGAGCTAGCTTATGATTGCATGGGCAGGCATAAGATGGATGTTGCCTATAAGCTGTTCAAAAGAAATATTGACAACCACCCCCAAAGCGCCAATGCTTATGATAGCCTGGGCGATTATTATGCGGCGAAGGGGGATAAGCAAAAGGCTATTGAGGCCTATGCTAAATCTTTAAGCCTGCATGAAACGACAGATACCCGCCAGAAAATGGAAGCTTTAAAAGCCAAAAAATAGGGATGCCCATTGAGGTAAATAATATGTCAAAGAACGGATTCAATCAGTTTCACAATTAATTGTATAAGATGGAATGCCTTATTTCAGTTTGCAGTTTTAAGTTGGCGACTTGCAGTAGAACTAATCGCACAATAGTAGCTGATGCCTGAATGTTATGGGCATGGAATTTTTGCAAGTCGACTCACCCGGTCATCGCTGCGCTCGACCACTCTCTCTACGGCAAGCCGTAAAGAGGGATTTTAAATAAGTTTTTATGCTTTCTTCACCCTCTTTCCGCTGGCTAGCGGAGAGAGGGTCGACCATCCGCTGGCTAGCGGAGAAAGTCGGGGTGAGTCAACCGGTATATACAAATTTACGAAGACAGGTTGAATAAAGTACTGACACTGTTTTGTCAGTACTCCAATAGTTATAAAGGCTTACCGTTAGCCAAAGCTTTTTCGGCCCATTTGATGGCTACCTTTTCGCGGTAACGTGCATAATTACCTTTGAAAGCCATTTTCAGCAGGCTATCTACACCACCTTTAGTGGCCAGGTTAAATAAGCTTGCAGCTTTGCGGGTGAGGGATGCATCCCAGGCACGCAGACTTAACGAGTAAGAACCATCGATATATTTCATCCAGTGCCAGTAGCCGGTAGGCATAAACAGGGTGTCGCCATGTTCCAGGAAAACTTCTGTGCCTTCCACGCCTTCCAGTGCCGGGAATTTTTTGGTATCGGGGTTTGATACATCATAGTCCTCCAGCGCGTAGGTAGCGTTTGGCAGACAGTATAAGCGGCGTTTCCATTTGTTCTCGAACAGGATCACGTGCTTGCGACCGCCAAAGTGCGTATGGAATATATGCGGCAGATCGATATCATAATGCAAAAACGTAACCGAGTTTGACCCACCAAAGAACATAGCCGGCATGCTTTCTAAAAAACCACCCATCAGATCTTTTGGCAGCACAATATCATCCAGCAATTGCGGGGCCTGTTTAAAAATATTAAAAAAGAAAATACGCAGTTCGGTAGGTTTTGATCTGATGAGGTCGATATACTCATCAAAAGGCATTTCCGCCGCGGCGGCGTTGATGGGTTTTGAGGGATCGGCTTTTGAATTATCATAAAGCGGAACCACTTTATTGCCAACCACTTCCTTTAAATATTCGGGTGTCCATTTTTCGCGGGCCGGCCAGCTTTTGGTTAAACCTTTGATCACTAACGGACGGCGTGGTTTTAAGTAGTTTTCAGCAAAATCCGCGGGGCTGATGGTATCTACAGTATCAATCGGACTAAGAATAAAGCTCATATCTAAATCAATCGGCACCCATTTTTAAGCGGTACTTTCCGGCTGTAAATAGGGTATTTACCAGGTCGCAAAGTTAGTGTTTACATTTAATTAATCTGGTCTTTATTATGTTAAGCCGATGATATTGTAAATGTATTAAAGGAATTTAATGCAAAAAACCCGGATGCTAAGGCACCGGGCTTTTTGTTTTTGGCTTGAAATGATGCAAACTGCTCACTGCAAACTGTCAACTTATGTTAGTTAGGCATTAATACCGCATTTACTACGTGTATCACACCGTTGCTTTGATTAACGTCGGCAATGGTGATCCATGATTTGCCGCCTTTTTCGTCAACAAGGTATAATTTTTTGCCTTTTGCCATTACGGTTAAAGTACCACCTTGAACTGTTTTTAATTCAGCTTTGCCGTTACCTGCTTTTACTTTTGACCAAAGTTCTGCCGAGCTCATTTTGCCCGCAACAACGTGGTAAGTTAATATTTTAGTTAAAGTGGCTTTGTTTTCTGGTTTTACCAGGTTATCCACTGTTCCGGCAGGTAATTTATCAAAAGCTTCGTTAGTTGGTGCGAATACGGTGAACGGACCGGCTGATTCTAAAGTTTCAACTAAACCCGCAGCTTTAACAGCGGCTACCAGGGTGGTATGGTCCTTTGAGTTAACCGCATTTTCTACGATATTTTTAGTAGGATACATGGCTGCTCCACCTACCATTTTTGTTTGAGCATCTGAAGTTTTGGGCGCAAATGCAATAGCTGCTAAAGCAAAGGCCGCGATGATTATTTTTTTCATTTTAATAATGTGAGTTATTTGTAGGAAGATACGGGCTGATGGCAATAGCGGTTTTTGCACATCGGTATATTTTGCATATACAGATGATTATCAGTATTTTATATTGATAAATAAGTGGAGGGTATTATTTAAAAGAATAAACCCGAAGCAATATGATCGGCATATAATTTACCTTTTTGGCTCAGGTAAATGGTTTGGGCTTGCTGTGTTATCCATTCTTTTTCGAGAAACTCAACAGCTTCTTTTAGTAGCTGCTCTGATGCGTTTGCGGCTATCAGATTTAGCTTGTCCAAATCCAGGCCCCATTGGGTTCGGAGCGAGGTCATGATGTATTCATTTAAGCGGTTGGCTTCAGTCAAAACTTCCACTTCGGCAGGTATGATATTTTTATCAATTTCCTGCATGTATTTCGCGTTGTTGGCTACGTTCCACCGGCGTGTTTCGCCATTATAGGAATGTGCCGAAGGGCCTATACCCAGGTATTTAACCCCTTTCCAGTAACTGGTATTATGCCTGGAATAATGCCCTGGCAGGCAAAAATTGGATATCTCGTAATGTTCAAATCCATGTAATCGCATTGCATCCATCAATTGCATAAACTGCTCAGCACTTTGCTCGTCGTTCATGGGCGATTGCTTTTTCTTTTTGATGAGCGATGCCAAGGCGGTGCGTGGCTCAACCGTCATGGAGTAAGACGATACATGTGGAACCTGCAGTTCAAACACTTTATCCATGTTGAACTTCCATTTCGCATCAGTCAACAGCGGAAAGCCATAGATCAGATCGACACTGATGTTTTCAAACCCCGCATCCTGCGCCCGTTTCACAGATTCTTCGGCCTCTGCGGCACGATGTACGCGGTTCATCCAGGCAAGGTCGTCATCAAAAAAAGATTGTATGCCGATGCTGAAACGGTTTACTGGTGTTTGCCGCAATTCTTGTAATTTTTTTCGGTCAAGGTCGTCTGGGTTGGCTTCGAGGGTGATCTCGGCATCCGATGCTACACTGTGCAGACCGGATATGGTATCGATGATGAGGTTAACTTCTTCGCCGCTCAATAACGATGGGGTGCCACCGCCAAAATAAATGGTTTCAATGTTTTCGCCGTCAAGGAAAGCCTTTTGCAGTTCAATTTCTTTCAGGATCGACTTTATCAGATCATCCTTATAAGTTAGCGATGTACTGAAATGGAAATCGCAATAATGGCAGGCCTGTTTGCAAAATGGAATATGTAGGTAGATACCGGCCATTAAGGCAAAGGTACGCAGCCCGTTTTAAAATCCTCTTCGGTAATGGTGACTATTTTATGGAGAGTATAAAGGAGTGTGTACAAGAAACTATATAAGCTAATTATGTACATGACAATGACCAATACCAATTACAACACTTTTTTACGCAGATTTATTTAGTCCAATTGATCTTTGTGGTGTCAATTTCAAATATTTTAGGGTCGACAGACTCTTCTTTTACGGATATGACATCATACGTTTTGCTCGATAAAATATTTTTGTGTGAACTGTCAAAATGAACTGATTTCATTTTCAAATAATAAGCCCCGGACTCATCTATAAATTTATTAAAAAAGCCCAGATTCCAGTTTTTAAAATATTGTTTATCAATTTTTAAATATCCTCTTGAGAATATAAAGTTGATATCTGTGTAAGTAGTAGAATCCTTTTCGGGATAACTAATGTTGATCTCAATGTTCTCGCATTTTCTTGAAAGTATTTGATCGTTTACTTTTCTTACTTTAAAACCGTCAAGTTTTTCAGTAGATAAGTTTAAACCAAGTTGAAGTAAAGTATCTGAGCTACTTAAAAGAAATAATCGTAAAGCTTTCTTTTCAAGATAATAATCTTTAACTATATGGATTTTTGATGATCTTTCCGAGTGTATGCCAACATAGTTTCCATTAGAATAAAAAAGTTGCACCGTGTCGTCAGTATTAATAGCGCCATCACTTCTTTTTTCTACCTCATGGTAAGTGATTATCCCTTCAAACTCTTTTGTGTTCGTCTTTTTTTTAGTCCCACAGCCAAACTGAGAGATAAAGATCATTGCTGAAAATAAGATGATTAGGGTTTTAAACATGGTAACTAATTTGTAAATTATTGCGCTAATCAATGCCTGCATTGATTTTTAGATATGGTGCAAAAGTAAGTGAAGATTTAGTATTTATCCCTACTATTCGCTCCTCAAACTTTTTGCCGGATTGATCAATGCCGCTTTAACAGAGTGAAAACTTACTGTGAGTAATGCAATGGTAATGGTAATAAGACCTGTGCCATAGAAATACCACCATTCCAGATCTATTCTGTAAGCAAAGTCATCAAGCCAGTTTTTGGCGATCAAATAGCTTAATGGCAAGGCTATACAAATGGCTATCAATATCATCCTGGTAAATTCGCCGGATAGCAGGCGGACTATGCCAAACACACTTGAGCCCAGTACTTTCCTGATGCCAATCTCTTTCAACCGCATTTCGGCAGTGAACGCGGCCAGGCCAAACAAGCCCAGGCAGGATATCAAAATGGATAAGCCCGCAAAATACCGCGATAAAATGGAAACCAGCCTTTCAGAAGTATACAACGCTTCGTAATCCCTGTCCAAAAACTTATAATTAAAAATGCCACCAGGGTTAAACTTTTTATAAAGACTTTCCAGGTTGTTCAGGGCCTCTTTTTCTTTGCCCGGCTTAATTTTTACTACTATAGTGGCCTTCCCCTCGTTGGTAAGATAGAATTTCATTGGCTCTATTTTCTCATGTAGTGATTGAAAGTGAAAGTCCTTTACTACCCCAACAATCTCGGTATTATACTCATCACCTTTCATTGTTGCACCTACAGGATCTTTAAGCCCCATAGCTTCAGCCGCCGCTTCATTGATAATTATTTGGTTATTATTTGAGCGAAAGCTTTTAGAAAAAGACCTTCCTTCTTTGATTTTCATTCCAAGCGTTTCCAGCATTCCGTAATTTACCCCAAACGAACGGGCTGGAATTATCTTGCCATTCCAGGCAATATGGCCATTTGCTACATACAAATCACCGATCATGTGTCCAATCATACTGGAAGCCGATTCTACCGACGTCATTTTTTGTATTTCGTTCAGGTAGGCCTCGGAGACTCTCGGATCGGATTCAAAATAAACAATGTTGTTTTTATCAAAACCAAGGTTCTTATTTTGTATATAATCTATTTGCCTATACAGAACCAGGACCGAAACGATAAATATAACCGACAGGGTAAACTGAAAAACAACTAATCCTTTCCTGGTCACTTGCTCTGTTATTGAATTATTAAATCTTCCCTTCAATATCATTGCGGGCTTAAATCCCGACAGATATAATGCTGGATAGCTACCTGATAAAAACCCGGTAAATAAGGTGATCCCAATCAAGGCCAAACAAATTTCAGTATTGAAATGCAGGTGAAGATTTTTTTGCGTGATCTCATTAAATTGTGGCAATAGGAGGGAAACAATGACTACAGCTACGATCAAGGATACAAAACTCATTAAAAGGGACTCGCCCAGGTATTGTAGTATCAGGGCTTTTCTGCCAACACCTATAGCTTTCTTTATGCCTATCTCTTTTACTCTTCTTGCTGCTTTAGCGGTGGATAGGTTCATGAAATTTATGGACGAAATAATAAGGATGAACAAAGCGATCAGTGAAAACAGCTTCACATATTCAATTCTTCCTCCTACCTGTTTCCCATTTTCATATTTGCTATATAGATAATTATCAGAAAAGCGTTTAAGGAAAAAACTCCTGTTCTTATCCTTACTTTTACCTCTTATGTATTGGGTTAATTTATCATTAAATCGTTCAATATTTGTTCCTCTTTTTACCGTTAAATAGGTAGAGAATAATTCAGTACCCCAATTGGGCCCCATTTGCATAATATCCTTAAGGTCATCGAAGGATAACACGAAGTCAAAATGCTCAGAACTATTTACAGGCACATCTTTGAAAATACCGGTGACTATACATTGCCTTTCTATTCCAACTACTTTATAACCAACCGTTCTTCCAATCACATTATCGGTCGATCCAAATAGGCTTTTCGCCTGACTTTGAGAAAGAACAATGCCTTTTTTATTTGACAGAATGTTGGATACATTGCCTTCGATTAACTGATAGGAGAATATCTTAAAAAAATCTTTGCTGGCATATTTTCCAAATCCCCGAACTTTTTTGTCGTTAGCTGACAATGTGAATTCGGGGAAACACAAATCGGGTGTAGCTGTAGCAATATTTTCTACCTCAGGCATTTCCAATGCGAGAACCTCTGATAAAATATGGGGAGTATTTTTATTTGTCTCAATGCCATTTTCGCTTTTGACATTGGTCATCACCTGGTAAAGCCGGTTATCATTGGCGTGATATTTATCAAAGCTTAATTCGTCATTTACCCATAAGTAAATAACCAGCACGCATGCCAGCCCGCACGAAAGACCAATGAGATTGATCAAAAAGGTGCCTTTGTGCCTTTTAAAGTTTCTGTAAGTGAGGAGTAGGTTGTGTTTGAACATATATTTATTGGTTTACCGAGCAAACCCATTGTATGGCTTATTCCTTAACATGGCCCACGTGCGGTCATAAGATACAAGGTAATGCAATATAACAATTATAGTCATGATCTGGCCGCATCGGGCCTCACCAAGATCAAATAAGGCATAGATGGCAAAACCAAACAACATCAATTCCAACAACAGCCTTAGGGTACCCGGTATTGCCACCGGCGCTGCTTTCGGATCATTCGGGATACGAAACACACCCCATAAAACCGCTGCTAATAAAGGGATGCCCGGTGCGGCAATATATCGCACCCAATTATCTGCTAAATGCCAGCCCCAGTAGGTGAATATGATCAGCATGGTTATTTCTAATAAAAACCTTACTGCCAGGTTAATGGGATTGGTATTCATAAAAGGCTTTGGCTTTAATAGATTAAAAAATTATGGATCTACGTATCTCTGATCAGGTTGTAATTTAACACTAAATTAAACGCCTTTCCATAAAACAACCAAATATTACGGTAAATTTGCAGCACTATTACATTTGCTGGTTTTATCACATGCGTTTTATTGCTACAGGCTTTCTGCTATTTATATTATTGGCTGGTAAAACCTATGCTCAGCAAAATTTATCGACCCCAGATTCCGGCGATTCTTCAAAATTAACTGGTACGCAAAGTGCGCGCCTCCCTTTTCTTGATTCAGTGGCGCAGGCTATCCAGGTAAGAGATGAGTTTGTTTCGGATTCGATAGCGACTATTTACGTACGGCCTGCCGACCCCTCGCGCCCGGATAAACTGATCGACAGTCTGTTTAAAAAGTACTTATATAAAGGATATGGTTTCCTGGATCTGCCCCCGGCATCAAAAAGCATTTTAAGGGAAGGGCGCAGCCGCCAAACGCGCGATCCATGGATAGTGGTGGCCATCATCGGTTTGCTATTATATACGGCCATTATCAACCGCATTATGAGCAAGGATTTTGAAAGTGTATGGCAATCCTTTTACAGTAAGCGTGTGCTTACCCAGGTAGGCCGCGAGGACGGCCTGATCAACTCCTGGACATTTTTAACCTTGTTTTTATTGTTCGGCTTAACCTTTGGTTTGTTTTTATACCAGCTGGCAGCCTACTATCATGTATATTACAGTATTGGCGGGGTGCGGCTTTTTCTCACCCTGTCGTTCATCATCCTCGTGCTGTTTGCGGTCAAATTCCTGATATTGAAATTCATAGGCTTTGTTTTTAATATCAATAAGCTGGTGAGCGAATATCTTTCAGTTTTATACCTCACTTATTTCAATATTGCTTTTGTGTTTTTGCCGGTAGCGGTATGCTTTAGCTTGCTCTCGGCCCCGTTGATCCCTTATATACTGGCAATTGCGCTAATTTTGATCGTTATCATATTTGTATGGCAATATTTGCGTAGCAGCGTTAATATCATTTCAAACATTCTATTTCATAAGTTTTATTTATTTGTCTATCTTTGTGCCCTCGAAATTTGCCCCATTTTGATTTTGATCAAGAAGCTGAACATATAAGATTTAGGTTAATTTACAATTACGCATTGGAAGAAAGAAAGAAAAAGGTTAAAAGTATATTGGTTACCTTACCAAAACCTGAGAACGACAAAAACCCTTATGCTGAATTAGCTAAAAAGCTTAATTTGAAGATCGATTTCAGATCGTTTATTCATGTAGATGGGGTGCCTGCTAAAGATTTTCGAAAGGAGAAGATCACGCTTTCTGATTTTACAGCGGTTATTTTTACCAGTCGTAATTCAGCCGATCATTTTTTCCGCATTTGTGAGGAAATGAGGTTTGAAGTGCCTGTGGAGATGAAATACTTCTGCCTTTCTGAAACAATTGCCCTTTATCTGCAGAAATACATCCAATACCGTAAAAGGAAAATATTTTTCGGTAAGCAAACTGCTGCCGACCTGGCCGAAATATTGAAAAAACATTCGGGCGAGAAATTCCTGTACCCATGTTCTGATGTAGCCGCCGAAGAAACGCAAAAGTTTTTGCTGGATAACGGCTATAATTTTACCCCGGCAGTATTATTCCGCACCGTTTGCAGTGACCTGTCAGACCTGGCCGAAGTATTTTATGATGTAATTGCCTTCTTTAGCCCCTCCAGCATCCAGTCCCTTTATAAGAACTTCCCTGATTTTAAGCAAAATAACACCCGTATCGCAGCTTTTGGCGCCACTACGCACAAAGCTGTTATCGACGCGGGTTTAATATTAGATATACCTGCCCCCACACCCGGCGCTCCGTCAATGACCATGGCGATAGAGCAATATGTAAAGATGGTAAATAAATAATTTGTAGTATTTTATGGAACCTGCCTGCAACTTTTTGGACAGGCAGACCGTATAATGCAGCATATTTATGTACATAATACACGTAACTTTTTAAACATTAGCGTATTATTAATTATTAGAACATTAAACTATTAATTTATACTTTTGCTTCTGTGGCTTGCGTCTATTTACATATAAAAAAACATTTTTGTGTTTTGATTAATCTAATTTAATATATTAGAGGGTCACATTTGCGTTAAAATTGATATTACTGAATTTAAAGATGAAGCAGATATACTTTTTAATACTGGTTTTGGCTGGTGGCATTTTAGGCGGTTGTGGCCATAGCGGCGACAGGGGTGAACTTACCGGTATCCCTCAAAGATCTTTCAGGGCCGAAGTTCCTTACGGAATGGTGTATATCCCGAGCGGTTCGTTCCTAATGGGGCAAACTGACCAGGACGTAACTTTTTCGCAAATAGCGCAAACCAAACAAGTTACCGTCCCGGCATTTTTTATGGATGAGACAGAAGTGTCAAACAGTAAATACAAGCAATTTGTAAACTGGGTGCGCGACTCCATAGCCATCACCAATTACCTGAACGATCAGAAATACTTCATTAAGCCGGCTAAAGGAGCTGCTCCAAGTGTAAGCGGCAAAAAATATATCAACTGGACCTATGTAAAACACTACCCGCTTTCTTATTACCGATCAAGGGGCGACAAAGGCGGTGCTGCAAACCTGGCAAAATTGCAGGGAATGTATTACCAGGGAGATGACCGTATGTTTGACCGTAATGAGCTGGATGTACGTTTATTAAAATATAATTATTCAGTAGAAGACCTTCGCGCCGCAGCTGAATACAAAAAGGATAAAACTAAAAAACGTTCTGATTTCATTATGCACGATACCGTACCCGTTTACCCGGATACATTAGTTTGGTTGAGTGATTTCTCCTATGCGGCTAATGAGCCTATGGTTGAGGGTTATTTTTCGCACCCTGCCTATCGTAACTACCCGGTTGTTGGAGTTACCTGGCGTCAGGCAAGGGCGTTCAATGCATGGCGCACTGCTTATAATGATAACTATAAAGAATCCCGTAACCTGGCACACCGCCTTCGTTATTCACTGCCTACCGAGGCTGAGTTTGAATATGGAGCCCGCGGCGGCAGGATAGGAACTGACTACCCCTGGGGCGGTCCTTATATTAAAAATGCTAAAGGTTGCTTAATGGCCAACTTTAAACCGGGCCGTGGTAACTACTCTGATGATGGCGGCGCTTACACGGTAAACGTACGCTCTTATTTTCCTAATGATTACGGCTTGTACAATATGGCCGGGAACGTAGCCGAATGGACATCCTCGGCGTTTGACGAGTCGGCATCCTCTTTTGTGCATGACCTTGCCCCAACGCTTGATTATGAGGCAAAACCAGGTGATGCACCGGTATTGAAACGTAAAGTTGTAAGAGGCGGATCATGGAAGGACGTTGGATTTTTCCTTCAGAATGCCACCCGTACTTATGAATACCAGGACACTGCAAAATCTTATATCGGTTTCCGTTGCGTAACCCACTATTTGGGCCGCGATATTAAGGACAAACACTAAAATTTTACTATTAATTCACCAAATTGAAATTCTAATTATTTTAAATCGTTATGACAGGGAAGAAAAAACCTTACGGTATTACCAATATTGTATCCTGGGGAGCATCGGTAGTTATTATCGGATTGCTATTTAAAATCCAGCATTGGCCTTATGGCGGTGCCTTTATATCAGCTGGTCTTCTTACCGAAGCAGCGCTGTTTTTCCTTTTGGGCTTTATGCGTGACAACGTGGAAGCACATATCGACTGGACACGGGTATATCCGGAACTGAGCGAAAGTTTTGAAGGTGAATTACCTAAAACATCACAGATTGGTGGTGGCAGCGGAGTTTCGAGCACCGCGGCTTTAGATAAGATGTTGGCTGAAGCTAAGATAGGTCCCGAACTGATCACCAGCCTTGGTGATGGTTTAAGAACTTTTGGCGATAAAGTAAGCACCATATCAAATGTTGCTGACGCCGGCCTTGCTACTACTGAATTTTCTTCGAAAGTTAAAGGTGCAAGTGCGAGCTACGATAAATTAAGCAGCGCGTTTGACAGCGCATCAGCCAACCTACAGGAGATGGCTAACTCTAACGTAGATTCAAAAGCGTATCACGACCAGGTGAATAATTTGGCGAAAAATCTTTCGGCTTTAAATGCGGTGTACGAACTGGAATTACAGGATTCAAGCGCGCACCTGAAATCAATGAATAAGTTTTATCATAATATGGCCTCAACCATGCAAAACTTTAACGAGTCGTTAGACGATTCACAACAGTTTAAGAGCGAGGTTGCACGTTTGGCTAAGAATTTGGGTTCGTTAAATTCGATATATGGCAACATGTTATCGGCAATGAGTCAGCCACGAGCTTAATAATTAACAAGGCTTACTAAAAACAAGAATAGAAATATAAGCAATGGCCGGAGGTAAAGAAACCCCAAGACAGCGAATGATAGGTATTTTATACCTAGTGCTTTTAGGCTTAATCGCCTTAGATGTACCAGAAAATTTGCTGGACTCATTCAAAAATATAAGTGATAGTTTGTCAGCCTCAACTACAAATGTAAAAACGGGTATTAATAGTACGTTTGACGCATTTGAGAAAACCAAGCTGATACAAGAGCCTGAAAGAGCTAAAGTTCCGTATGCGAAAGCACAGGAGGCTAAGAAATTGGCGGATAATTTAGATAAATACATCGACTCTTTAAAAACCATCTTAATTAAAGAATCAGGTGGCATGAGCGAAGCTACCGGTGATTATGAAGGACGCGAGGGTTTGGATTTTTCTGTTGACCTGATGGTTGACAGGAGGAAAAATGCCTTTGATCTGCATAAAAAGATCACCGCCACAAGAGAAGGCCTTTTGAACCTTTTAGATGCTAAGGAACGTGTTGGAGTAAATCTTTCTTTGCAGGCAACACCGCCAAAACCCCGTGCTGGTTTTCCAACTAAAAGTTGGGAGCAGGCCAATTTTGGTGAGGGTATCCCGATGGGCGCTGCGATGACCGCATTTATAAAAATACAGGCGGACATCAAAAACTCTGAAAACGAAGTTGTTAAAAAATTATTGGGTAAAGTTGACCAGGCTGTAGTTAATCTGGATCAGTTCAACGCAGTAGCGGTGGCGCCTACAAGTTATGTGCTGGTTGGGCAACCTTATACCGCTGAAGTATTTTTGACTGCTTCTGATTCAAGATCAAGCCCCGAAATTACCGTAAACGGATCAAGGATTCCAACTGAGGGCGGAAAAGGAAAATACGTTGGCAGCACAAGCAGCGAAGGTTTACATACCTGGACGGGTGTCATAAACGTAAAACAAGCTGATGGTGGATATAAGCCATATCAGTTACCGGCTCAAACTTACATGGTGGCAAAGCCATCGGCGGTAGTTTCGCCTGATAAAATGAATGTATTATATATCGGTGTGCCTAACCCGGTTTCAGTTTCAGCTCCGGGCATTGCTAAAGAGAAATTAAAGGTGAGCATGAGCGGTGGTTCAATAAGTGGCTCAAATGGCCATTACACCGCCAGCGTAAGCTCAATAGGCCAGGCAACTATAACGGTTTCTGGAGAAATAGCTCCCGGTAAAACCGCGGTATTAGGCAGTTCGCTTTTCAGGGTGAAACGTATTCCTGACCCTAAACCGCAATTTGCAGGTAAAAGCGGCGGTAATACCGGCGCTGCCAACATCAGGGCGCAGGATAGGGTTTTTGCCAAGCTGGAAGGTTTTGATTTCGACGCTAAATTTAACGTTACACGTTTTACCATATTGGTTGTAAAGCCACGCCAGGAGGCGATCATTATATCAACAACAGGGAATGAATTAAACGCTCAGATGCGTTCCGCGATAAGCACAGTTACACCAGGAACCAGGGTGATATTTCAGGATATTGTTGCTGTTGGCCCGGATGGGTCACAGCGTGGATTAGACCCCATCGTATTAACTGCAAATTAAAGCATTATGAAAAAGAGAATTTTGGTTATTATACTTTGTTTGGCTTGCACAGCTTCTTTCGCTCAGAAAAAGAAGAAAAAAAGTACAGCCAAAAAACCTGCCGCAACGCAGGTAAGTAATAATCCGGCGACCAATACCAACGCCGCTTTAAAACCTGCGGATACGCTGAGGAAAACGCCGTCAAAACCATTTGACCGGCCTTTGGATGGTTATTACGTAAAAGCCAATATCATGAACGCGAAGGTAACCCCTTATCCAAATCTGCGCGAAGCTGATGTGGCATATAAAAAACGTGTATGGCGCGAAATTGATATCCGCGAAAAAATGAACCAGTTTTTGGCTTCACCAAAACTGCGCCTGATAGATGTGCTGATGAATGCCATCGCATCGGGAGAATTAACTGCTTACGATCCTACAGCAACCACAGAAGACCCGGGTGGCGACAGTTTTTTTAAACCGATATCGGCTGCTAAAGCTAAATCAAGTATGGGCGACAGCACGATGGTTGATATTTTGGATAAAACTACCGGAGATAAAATAGGCTCGAAAATGGTGGCCGGTGAATTTAATCCTGATAGTGTGGTTAAATTTCGCATAAAGGAAGATTGGGTATTTGACAGGCAGCGTTCTGTTTTTGAACCGCGTATTATTGGTATCGCGCCAATGATGAAACCCAAAGCCGGAGGTGTAAACTTGGATTACCAGCCTACATTCTGGATATATTTCCCTGATGCACGCCCCATTTTAGCAACCAAGGAGGTGGTGATGAAAGGTAATGACGCAACAGGCCTGAGTTTTGATGATGTATTTATGAAGAGAATATTTACCAGCTATATTGTAAAAGTATCTAACCCAAGGGATGACCGTATTAAGGATTATGCACAGGGCATAGATAAGCTATATGAAGCTGAGAAGATAAAGAAGGAATTGATGGATTGGGAGCTC
>JABDFM010000036.1 GCA_013286565.1 Bacteroidota bacterium | reverse complement strand
GCGCATAAATTGAAGGAATTATTGGAAGATCGACGCATTAAACATAGCCCTGTATTGCCTTACGCCATAAATGATTGCGCCAGGGCAATTACAAAATTATTTGATTATAACGAGGATGCGATTTCCTGAATTTTTTGGGCGATAGCTTCAAATGAAAGGGTCGCTCTGAAATACTCAAGTGATAATTTCTGCTTTTCGCGGATATCCATTTGCCGGGTTTTTATCAATGCGGATAGTAGGGCAGCCTCATTCCCGGCTTCATATAACAAACCGCAACGCCCGTTATCGGTGATCATCCGGAACGAAAAAATATCCGTAACCAAAGGCATACAACCGCACGACATGGCTTCGCAAACAGCCGTTCCGCTTCCCTCATAATGTGAGCCTGAAATAATAATATCCGCGCTGTTGAACCAATATTGCAGCTCATCATGCGGTAGTTTACCAATCAATACTACTGAATTTTTTTTGTGGCGAACTATCCAAAACTCCCTGCACCTCCGTCAATAATTCATCAGTATGATAGATCATGTACAAGTGTGCGGATGGATACAGGCCTGCGAACTGCAAAAATGCTTTTACCACGGTTAAAGGATCCTTATTATCGTTTAGCCGCCCCACCCATAAAAAAACAGGGTCACCTGTTACGTTTGTTTTACTTTTAGCCAGAGCTTTTTCCATCGGGCTGAATATGGACGATACCTCCATCACTTCATGTATCTTTTGGGCTGAAGCGAGGTTGCCTTTTTGCACCCATTCCATCCCCATTTCCCGCGAAGCGAATAAATAGGCGTCAACATATTTGTCGGCCAGTTTTAAGATATATTTTTTAATGCCAGCAAGCGGTTTTTCGGCATGATGCTGCACTATTACCTTGGTTTTTTTATTTAGCTGAAGACACAGTTGCAACAGCTGCAAAGGATTGTGCAGTCCCTGTACGAATACCACGTCGGGTTCCAAATCGTCAACAAAACGAATTAGTCGCAGGGGAAAATAGCTATCCTTTTCACCAAAATTTACAAAATGGAACAGAACGCCATTATGCAGGTAGTCGCCCTTATAGTTGATCTGTTTGATATTGATCACCGTATTTTCTTTGGCCAGGCTATATAATACCCCCGCATACCCCTCGGTTCTTTTGAACCAGCTTTCGGGCGAATCGAAACTGAGTGAAGCATTGAAGGTGATAAAAACATATTTCATACAGGCCTTTTTGTTTTAAAATAACCCGTCGATAGGGGTATAGTTGCTATTTTGAAATTGCAAAAAACCGACGTGATAAAGTGACGAAGTTTCCGGTTTAAGTTGCCTGGCATTTACCACTTTGCCAACCATCAACATGTGATATCCCATTTTTTTATGCTCGATGATCTCTATCTCTTTATAATAGCCTGTAAAATCGGGCACGAGGAAACCGAACAACTGGCTTTCAGTGGTGCCAAATGGTAAATTTTCCTTTGGAGTAGGCGCGGCGCTTGAATGTTTGCCCAGGTCATAAACGGTACTAATATCCACCGCATCCGTATCGCAAACCACTACCTTTCTTGCCTCTAAAATTTTATTCAGGGTAATATTGGTTGTCCTCAATCCCAAAATATACAAACCTTCCTCCTCAATATAACCTTTGATATCCATGGGGAATATATTGTAATAATCCTCATCCTTATACGATACAATAATGATGCTCCTCGGGTATGAATATAACGCGCTGATCACCTTACGATGGTGATAAGTATTTTTTTTGGACCGAAGAAAGTAAGCGAAAAGCACCAGCCGGTGCAAAGCAGTTAAGTGGTAATTTTTAACTTTCCCTACCTTATACAATAGTAGCACACCGTTTGGAGTGTCCATTTTTTCGATGATGGATACTTTGATGGAAGCATTAAGTTTGCTCCCCTTCATAAACTGCAGGCTGGCTGTAGATGGCTCGATTAAATCAGCCTCATCCGCAGGCAACCATACTGCTACGCAAAAGGGCTCCAAACATATCATGCTGTGATGCTTGCTTATATCTATAAGCTGTTTGTCTTTTTTCAGAAAAACCTTTTCTTCTATGCCGTTATCGGGCAAACGGGTGATAAAGAAGGTCTGTATTTTAGTGTCCTTAAAAAAGATCCTTTTGATCGGCAAACTCATCTGAAATACTGTTTTGTTTAATTTTCAGAAGGTGTCGACATCGGCAAACGTAAATTTAATTTTGTCGAGCTCGATGTTCACCCCCGTATCTTTAAACAGTACGTGGAAAGAAGGGATAGCGTTGTATCGCTGCGCAAATAAACCTGCCAGGGTAGTTTGATGGCTGGTATGGAAGTGAATACTCTTCAAACCGAGCCTTGCGGCCAGCTTGTGCAATTTGTACATGGTTTCATCAAAATCTTCCTCGGTGCATTTAATATCCCCTATAATCAAGTCGTTATCGATCTTTATCCATAATAACGATTCGCCTATCTTTATCACCTGCGTTTCCTGATATGTTTTATAGTTGAGGTAATGGGCGTTGCGGTTTACCCCTGCAAAGCCATCCTTAAATACCGAGTTTTCGATCCCGTTTTGTTGCACTAGGTATTCTTTCAACACCTGCTGCTGGTATTTTTTAACCGAATTTGAAAGAAAGGGCAATCTTTTTGCAATGCCCCCTAAAGGAATGATACCAACTGGTATAATAAAACAATGCATGGTCTCCGTCATCTGCCACTTTAATTTGCTGAGGAAGCCATGCAAAGCATTTTGATTAGGGAATCCGAAGATGATACTAACGCCATCCTCTTCGCAAACACCATAAGTGAGATTAGCCAATTGCACAAACAAACCCTTATACCGGTATTTGGGATGGGTCATGGTATCAGCCGATTGCGCAGCCAGGAATAACCTGTCATCATACCGGATAAAACAGGGGATAACGCCATAGAAAGCTATCGGCAAATGATCATCATTGTAGGCAAAAAAGCCGGTGTATTCAACCCCAGTATAGGCGGTATCGTATTTTTTAAAAAAATAGTCTTCAGCTTGTGATTTATTATAAACCGAATGATATAAGATATCAAGATCGTTAAGGTTTTTTTTGCTTAACCGTTGAAAATAATAGCCTTTTGATTCAGTACTATCGCTCATAGTTTCGGGTTATTGTGGCATGCATCTGTATGTCCCAAAAATCATTCCACAACATATCATAGCTCTCATTCCATATAGAAGTAATAAAAAAAGTAACAGGCAGACGGTATTGGTTTAATAAAGATAGTACATACTTGTGATTATTTACATACCCGTGGTTGAAAGTGACTATATTATATCACCGGGAAACTCACTTTTGGGTGATGCTCCCTTATTTTTTTTATCAAAGTAGCTAAATTGCCATATACACATTTGCAGGTGCCGTTGATGTAAACCTGGCTGTAATCATCCATACTGATCCCTTTCAGTTGCGGGTAAATTTCTTCATCGAACAAGCTGATCTTGCCTTTGTGCAATACCAGCAAGATATCCTCAGGATCAACAGCGAAAAAAGTATCAGCTCCTGCCGTATCGGGTTTCATTTTTGCGATCACCAGGTCAGCTGTTTTTCCTTCTGCGATTTCACCGCTGTCAAGGTTCCAGGTGTCTGCTGCATTTACAGTTAGGGTATCGTACAGCTCCCGGTCTGTTAAAAACCCGGTTTTGTGTGCCAGGTGAATATGCTCCCACATGTTCCAACTGCTGGTTAAGGTTGAATCGGTGCCGAACAGTAGGGTGGTGTGTTTTTTTAAAAGTTTTACCGGGGCTGTTTCACCGAGTAAAAAATAATTTGACGCAGGGCACCAAACCAGTGCCTTAAAAGCTTTGGACTGTGCCTCGTTCATAGCTACACCATGTATTCCGATCAGCGGCCTCTTCAGCAAATTCCAGCGGATGAGTTTGTTGATTTCAGTATGGGATGGCCTGTCGGTTCCCTCCCCCGTATGAATAACCGCCGGGAGTCTTTTTTTGAATGGATTGTTTAGCGCGAGCTTCCATTTTTTTTCAAACTGTACAGAGTGGATGCTTTGGCAATCCTGGTGAACAGTGATCAGGTCGGTTTTTACTTTCAATTTTTTGCCGTGATTTACTACCGTGGTAACACCGCAAAGCAGGTTTTTGTAGATGCCCCATTGTTCGCGTAGCTCGAGGGGGATCTTTAGTACCTCGTTTATTGCATCAACATGATCTTTATGAAGATGGCTGCCCCATTCCATATAGTTGTTATAAGTTCGATCGCCCAAAGCAGGGAACAGGTTAAAATCTAAATGATCATGCGAGTTGATCAAACCTGGGAAAACAATCGCGTTATCAAAAGTTAAGTTGAGTTGTTCTGGTGCCTCATGGAAAGGCTCCGGCAAAACCTGTGCTATTTTACCATCGTTTATCCTGATATTAACCAGGCTGCCTGCCAATGCTATTTTTACATTATTCAGGATCATCGCCTCGCCTTAAATGAATACCGTAGATAACCGGGAAGCCTTTAAATTGCTCATACACCGGTAAAGCATTTTGCTGGGTATAATAATGCTTCACAGTTTCATCTATCCTCATCTCTTCTTCGGCAATCACCCTGAAGCCATTTGCCTGCAATGTGCTTTTAATGGTATCGATGGAATGAACAAAATTCCGAACAGACACCGATCTATTATTATGTGTGAAAGTCCTTTTCCCGCCAACAGCCAATAGGTTAGGATGAAAATCAGTGATGATAATTTCTCCCTGTGCTTTCAATATCATGCACCAGGCCTGCAAAGCAAGTTCCAGGTTTTCAATATGGGCTACGGTGAGTGTTGATATGATGATATCAAAAGAAGCATCAGGGATTGATGCAAACAGATCGTCTTTTATTTGATGGATATGGGCAGCCGGATATTTTTCCTTCAACTTATCAAGCATCCCCTGCGATACATCAAAGCCTGTTAAGCTTTGCGGCTGCAGCTGGAAGATTTTAGACCAATGCCTGCCTGTTCCGCAACCAATATCTGCAACACTTTTATGCTGAATTTCGGTTTTATGAAGCAGGTTGGTAAACAATATCTCGTCCAGGTCGAGCATCAGGTTGCCAGGTTGTGCATCATAATTTGCCGACCAAAGATCATACGCTTCGGCTGAATTTTTCTCTGCCAAATGGCGACTAAAAAAACGGTGTTTAATAAAATTGCGAACGCTTGTAACCAATGTTTTAGGGCTTTTAAATATAAATACGCTGCGTGGTGAATTATGGTTGCCAGCTATGATTTATATTTCACGTGTTAGGCAACCGGGCTTTAATTTAATACGTAATTAGAATGAACTGAACACATTGGTTGTGATTGATAATAATGATGGTTTTTAATGGCGGTGGGTTTAAAAGCCCATCGCTATGAAAGCCATTAAATTTAAAGCCCACAAATTCTAAAAATGAGTAAGATCATATTATTCAATCCTAAAAGCGCCGTAGCTAAACATCGCGTCCCAAATTCCTTATTAAATATTGCCGCTTCGGTTGAAGGGAAATATGAGTGGGTGATCGTTGATGGTAATTGTGAAGCCGATCCGCTTAAAAAAATTGAAAGTTATTTGGCTACCGGTGAATATAACTACCTCGGGATTACGGTAATGCCAGGCCCGCAGTTAAGAGGTGCTATTCCTGTTTCAAAAGCTGTTAAAGAGAAATATCCGCATACTAAAACCATATGGGGAGGGTATTTTCCATCAACCCAGCCAAAAGCGGTATTGGAGTCAGGCTATGTCGATTTTATCATCAATGGCCCCGGAGACCATGCCTTTCCGCTGTTGATCGATGCTTTGGAAAATAATACACCCTACGAGTTTATCAAAAACATCATTTACCGTGCCAATGGCGATATCATCAAAAACGGCAAAGAGGACCTGATAGATCAGGAAACTTTGCCGCCATTACCTTATGATAAACTGGGTAGGTTTTACAGCATGGAAAAGTATTTGGGTCGCACTTATTTGGGTGAAAAAACACTGGCCTATCATTCCAGTATCGGTTGCCCGTTTACCTGTTCGTTTTGCGCGGTGGTGCCTATTTATGAAGCGCGGTGGAAAGCAAAATCAGCTAAAACGGTTTACAAGGATATCAAATATATCAAGGACAAATGGGGTGCTGATGCGATCGAATTTCATGACAACAATTTCTTCGTATCCGAAAAACGCACGGTTGAATTTGCTAAACTGATCGCCCCCGAAAAAATGTCGTGGTGGGGAATGGCCCGCATTGATACGATGGATAAGTTCAGCGATGCCTCGCTGGCAGCGATAAGAGAGGGTGGCTGCAAGATCATTTTCTTCGGCGCCGAAAGCGGTAATAACCTGATACTGGAACAACTGGACAAGGGCGGTACCCAAACCGGCGACCAGATCATCCGCTTTGCCGAGCGGTTGAAGAAGTTTGATATCATTCCCGAATATTCCTTTGTATTAGGCACACCTGCGCCAACACCCCAGCAGGTACAGGCCCAGATAGATTTCGAGATCGATTTTATAAAAAAAGTAAAAGCGGTAAACCCGCGCACCGAGATCGTGCTGTACACCTACAGCCCGGTACCCACAGAAGGCTCCACCTTGTATAAACAAGTACTGGACTCGGGTTTCAAGTATCCCCAAAAGCTGGAAGACTGGATAAGCCCGGCCTGGGAGAATTTTGATATGCGTAAAAATCCGCTCACCCCATGGCTCACCCCGGAAATGATAGATAAAATAAGGGATTTTGAAACGGTATTAAACGGCGTTTACCCAACGGTTACCGACATACGGCTGAACGATCTGAAACGAAGATCGATCAAACTGATAGCCGGGTTACGGTATAAAATTAACCTGTATAAATACCCTTACGAGATCAAATTGCTGCAAAGGGTTTGGAAATACCGCCAGCCCGAAATACAGGGATTTTAAATTAACCACCATGAACCTGACTGTAAAACCTAACCCCAATAAGCACACTCATATCCGCAAACCGGATTTTGAGGATCTGTATATTGGTGTGCGGCAGCAGGAAAAAAGAATGTACACAGACGAACAATTGATGAACCTGCCGGAAATTGATTCGCTGCATGTATATAGTAATGAGTGGAAAATAAGAAAGCGGTCGGCCGAAAGGCTGATCGCCTATCTGCAACGCAAACGCCGGAACCTAAGAATATTGGAGGTGGGCTGCGGCAATGGTTGGTTATCGGCAAAAATGGCTGCTTTATCAAATACAAAAGTAACGGGGCTTGATATCAACCAAATAGAAATTGCCCAGGCCAACAGAGTTTTTAAAACGGATAACCTTGATTTTATTTATGATACTTTTAACGACAGCACCTTTGAAAAAGAAAAGTTTGATGTGATCGTTTTTGCGGCATCCATACAATATTTCCCCTCGCTGATCAATGTTTTGAACCAGGCCCTGGCAATTTTAAATGAGCGCGGCGAGATACATATTATAGATACCCCGTTTTACGATGCATTAGGGGCGAGCGAGGCCGACCAGCGGAGTCGCAATTATTACACAGCTCTTGGGTTTCCTGAAATGGCCGATCACTATTATCATCACTCTCTGAGCGAATTCTGGGGATTTAAATACCGTGAGCTATTTAACCCGGATAAAATATTTAACCGCTTATTTAGAAAAGATCCTTTTTACTGGATCGCTATCAGGAAGTAAACAATGTCATTTCAATCACCATACGATACCTGGCAGCGTTACAAAACACTGCAAACCAATCGCATTTCGGCATTGCCAATTGTTATCCTGATGCCGCATAGCGCCTGTAACTGCCGTTGTGTAATGTGCGATATCTGGAAGGATAACAAAAACCTAAAGCAGCTGACCGAAAAAGATATCCGCGGCCTGCTAACCGCCCTGAAAAAATTCGGCACCAAGCAGGTGGTCATGTCAGGCGGGGAGGCTTTGCTGAACCAGAATTTCTTCGGTTTATGTGAGATCCTTAAAAAAGCAGGTATCAAGGTAAGCTTATTGACTACGGGTCTTTCCATTAAGGCCCATGCCGAACAATTGCTGAAATGGGTAAATGATATCATCGTTTCTATAGATGGCGATCAGCAATTACATGATTCTATACGTAATGTGCCCGGCGCATTCATGAAATTGAAAGATGGGGTGCAATACATACACTCCTTAAATCCCAGATACCGGATCACAGCGAGAACAGTGATCCATCGGCTTAATTTTTGGAACTGGGCCTCTATTATTCATGAGGTAAAACTGATGGGGATAAACCAGATCAGTTTTTTACCTGCGGACGTAAGCAGTCATGCCTTCAACCGCCAAATGGCCTGGGAAGAACCGAGGCAGAACGAGATACTATTATCTGAAAGGGAATTGCCCGAATTGCGCGGTATCATTAAGCGGATAATTACAGAGAATAAGGATGATTTTGATAATGGCTTTATCGCGGAATCACCCGAAAAAATCGAAAATATTTATTTCTACTATGCTGCCTTTTATGGGTTGAACTCTTTCCCTTATAAAAAGTGCAATGCACCCTGGGTATCAACGGTTATTGAGGCCGACGGTAATGTGAGGCCTTGTTTTTTCCATGATGTGATGGGCAATATCAGGGATAATAACCTGGCAGATATATTGAACAGCGAGGAGGCGATCAACTTCAGAAAAACACTGGATATGGGTACAAATGCCACCTGTGTAAAATGCGTATGTTCACTTAATTTGCCCCCGCGCATGAACCCGGTGCCCAACTAATAACTAATAGGATGGCCTGGATCGCAAAGGAAGATAGCAACCCATGGGAACCCAATCCTATTCATATCATCACCGGCTTTGCCTTATTGCAGTTAGTGATCACCTTATTCTCTGATGGCTTTGTATTATCATTTGACGAAGCGATGTGGCATTATATCGGCCGCAATTGGTTCAGGCACGGCATGGCTCCTTATGCGGGTGGGGTGGATAATAAATCACCATTGATCTTTGCCATTTTTGGCCTGTCCGATCAGCTTTTTGGTGTAAACTATTGGTTCCCGAGGTTATTGGGTACTTTTGTTCAGTCCGTAGGCATATATTACGTTTATAAAATTGCCAGGCAAATGGCAGGCGTGCAGACAGGTATGCTGGCCATTTTATTTTACGGGCTATCCCTGCTCTGGCACGCCACCGGCGGCAAATATGTTTCCTACACCGAAACTTACGGGGTAACGTTCATCATCATAGCCTTTTACCACTTTCTAACGGCGCAAAATAACAAAGCATTTTTCATTAGCGGCCTCTTGGCCGGGATAGCCTTAGGGTTTCGCTTAACAGCCATTTTTGGTATCGTAGCCATATTCATCACATCCCTGCGCAAAAGTAGGAGGGATACTTTAATGTTTTGCGTGGGGGTATTGACAAGTATTCTTTTCCTTCTAATGGCTGCATTTTTTGCGGGGATCGACCTGCATAATTTGTACACTTATACCCTGGCGGATAATTTTGGTTCAGGCAGCCCTACCGATCATAATCTCAGTTGGAAGATTGAGAATTTTTCAAACAAATTCTTTTTCTCGGGAATGATTTTATTCTATCCCCTGATGATGGCCTATTTCATCATCAAAAGCAGGATGGATTGGCTGGGTTTATGGCTCATTCTTGCTTTTACCGGCATCAGTATTATCGGGATCTACGATACGGTGCACCTGAAAGAACTGCTGCCCGCACTATCGTTGATGAGCGCTTTTGCAGTGGCACATTTGACCAATATCTATAAAGTTCCTGTAAAATGGATTTACCTGCTCCTAATAATTTTGTTTTTTCCGCGGCTGTCCGAACCCCTTTCCAATTTAAAAAGGTTGATAAGGCCTAAAGCAAACCAATCGGAAAACTATTGCCGGCAGCCATATACTATTCCGGATGAAGGCACCCGGAAAAGGCTGGGATTGTGGGTGCGGGAAAATACAGCCGAACATGACAAAGTATTTGTAGCCGGTTTTGGCGCGCAGGTGCAGGTTTATACCGAAAGATTATCACCTACCATTTATTTTAATGTGACCCAAACCCATATCGCCAAAGAAAGATTTTTCCAGGATATGCAGGCCAATAAGCCCAAAATGATACTTGTTCCCCTGTTTCCTGAATACCGGGAATACGTAGGCGGCGATCTGTTGCTTTATGTTGATGAACTGGTGGCGAAGGATTATTACCTGGACAGGTGTATGTATAATTATAATATTTACAGGAAAAAGAAATAAAGGCTGAATGGCATGCCATTTTAAAATGCGCCGTAGGCGCAATATGTTGGTAGAAAAATAATATAAAATGTTCAGCGTGCCGTAGGTACGGAACCCCCGCGTTGCGTACCTACGGCACGGCTTTTATACTGGCAATATTTTCTACCAACGTTTAACCCCGATGGGGTTGTTGAATGATTATAATATCATCCGGGCAACCCATTATCTTTTACAACCGTAACCCATATAATGACCCGGCAGAACAATATTCTTTTTACCCATTCCTATTTTTTGCGGTTCGATCCCAAGCAATGGGCTTTGGGGCAGCCTTATCCGCCGCTGGGTACTTTGTATGCGGCGTCTTTAATGCGACACAATGGTTACCGGGTTTCGCTTTTTGATGTAATGTTTGCCACCGGCCCGGAAGGCACCGAAGCGGCCATAGAAAAAAACAACCCTGATCTTTTTGTGATCTATGACGATGGGTTCAATTACCTCACCAAAATGTGCCTCACCAATATGCGGCAGGCGGCTTTTGATATGTGCAAGCTGGCAAAAGCAAAAGGCTGCAGGGTGATCGTTTCCAGCTCAGACTCTACCGACCGTTACGAAGAATATCTGCGCGAAGGAGCTGATTTTGTAATTATAGGAGAGGGCGAACATACTTTGCTCAAATTGGCGGAAGCGATCAACAAAGGAGAAACTGATTTTTCAACGATACAGGGGCTGGCCTATATCAATAATGACCGGGCAACCAAAACACCCGGCCGACCAGTTTTAAAAGACCTCGATAGCTTGCCCACACCCGCCTGGGATTTGGTTGATATGGATGTATACCGGCAAAGCTGGTTAAACCACGTGGGTTATTTTTCATTGAACATGGGTACCACCCGTGGTTGCCCATTTAAATGTAATTGGTGTGCCAAGCCGATCTACGGTAACCGCTATAATTCCAGAACCCCTGAAAATGTGGTGCACGAAATCAAGCTGTTGAAATCGAGGTTCAATATAGACCACCTGTGGTTTTGTGATGATATTTTTGGGCTGAAACCCGGCTGGGTGATAGAATTTGCACGGCTCATTCAAAAAGAAAATATCAGCATGCGCTTTAAAATACAATCACGCGCTGATTTGCTTCTGGAAGATGAACTTGTGAAAGCGCTGGCACAATCTGGCTGTGAAAACGCATGGATCGGCGCCGAAAGCGGATCTCAAAAAATACTGGATGCAATGGACAAGGGAACGACGGTTGATCAGATCCGCCAATCAACCTGGCTCATGAAAAAGCATGACATCAAACCTTCTTTTTTTATACAATTTGGCTACCCGGGCGAACTGAAAGAAGACATCGCTTTAACTATTGAAATGATCAACAAGTTGTTGCCTCATGAGATCGGTATCTCCGTATCATACCCGCTGCCCGGAACTTCATTTTACGAAAAAGTGAAAGCTGATCTAAAGAAAAAAACAAACTGGACAGATTCTGATGAAATGGCTTTGATGTTCAGCAATACCTTCCCTGCATCTTATTACAAACAATTACACCGGTATGTGCATCAGAATTATCACCAGCACCTGGCAAAAAACAGCCTGGCCGAATTGATAAAAAGCCCGCTGCATATCAATGGCCGTAAACTTAAAAAAGCGTTATCGGTATTCTATCACGCCCCAGCGGCCATGGTAGAAAGATTTAAGCTGAAACAACTGGAAAAGGCATTGTAATGGAAGTAACAGCTCACCCTATCAATGAACTAAATGCCGCCGATGCTTTTACGGGCCAGTCGGGGATATTTGATGAACTGTACAGTGCAAATACCATCATCAATTACAAGCGCGAACGGGTGCGTAACCATGTTTTGCAATACCTTGCGCCGGGTAGTTCTATCCTCGAATTAAACAGCGGAACGGGCGAAGATGCCACCTGGTTCGCTCAAAAAGGTTTTAAAGTTCATGCTACGGATATATCCGCAGGTATGCAGGATCAGCTCAGATTGAAGGTTGAAAAACATCATTTAACCGAACAGGTAAGTAATGAATTATGCTCCTATACAAATTTAGATAACCTGGAAAACAAAGGGCCTTACGATCTTATCTTTTCCAATTTTGCAGGGCTAAATTGTACCGATAACATAGATAAAGTTTTAGCCTCGTTATCACCGCTGCTAAATTCAAACGGGATTATAACACTGGTGATATTGCCCAAATTCTGTTTGTGGGAAACGCTGCTATTATTCAAAGGGAAGTTCCGCACAGCATTCCGGCGTTTTTTTAGCAGCGGCGGAAGAAAAGCCCATATCGAGGGCAATTATTTCAAATGCTGGTATTATAACCCGTCGTATATCACCAATAGAATGAAAGAACAATTTGATGTATTAAGCGTCGAAGGTCTCTGCACTATCGTTCCGCCATCCTATATCGAAGGATTTGCTGAAAAGCACCCTTCAGCCTATGTTTTTTTGAAGAATTGGGAAGATAAATTAAAAACCCGCTGGCCCTGGAGGGTGATGGGGGATTATTATATTATTTCCCTCAAGAAGAAATAACAAATCGCGCATCATTGCGAAGCCCCCTCTAAATCTCCCCCGGTAGGGGAGACTTTTTTTAAGCCCTCCCTTCCGGGGAGGGTTTGGGTGGGGCTAATCACTGCGCCACACTATTCTCATTGCGTTCCAAAATCAACGATACCCTGTGCTCAAAACGCTGTAGCAGCTTGTTCTGAAAATTCTTAGGATCGGGTTTTGCATAATGTTTGCCGGTATCCATCGCCATAATAATGCCGTGGGTGTTCAGCTTTTTTTGCTCCTCTTTTTTCTGCCAGCGTTTTGCCGTAATATTCATTAGCCAGTTATCAATTGCATATCCCGTCGGGTTATTAAAAAGCATTTCGGTAAAGCTTTTCAGGGGTGAATTTTTTACGGGTTTTGTGGTAGTAAGCCACATACATTTATTGGGCAGGTAATCCCTGGTCCATGCATTGGCGGTGTAAAACTGCTCAAAAACGGTGTCGCCGTATAAAGGCATCAGCGTAGCTATTTCTATCGCGGTATAGATATTTTTTTCGCGGATCTGCAATTCCTGCTCATCGATATAATAGTTCATGCAAAAATAGTGCTCCCTGTTTACCAGGAAGGTTAATTTTTTGAAGCAATGCATAATGGAGCGGGCTATCCAGAGCCTGTTCTTGGCAGTAATGATGAACAGGTCGATATCAGAACTTTCGTCCGCGAAATTTTTTGAAAGCGACCCGGAAATAGCTATCCCCCTCACATAAGGGAAACGGATCAATAAATTGCTCACTTTCTTTGCTATCCGGATCAGGCTTGCCGCTTTGATATTGCCTTTTTCGCGTCGCTCAATTAAAAAGGGATCATTTTTTAAAGTGTAGAATTTATCGAACTTGTAGATCAGCCGGTCAATGATCATCGACCGAAAATTATAACCGAACTCCTCCTGGTCATATTTAGCAGGCAGGAATAAAAAGACTTCTTCCATCGTCAATGGATAATTGAACAGGTCAAAATAAGCGAGGGTTGCTAATATGTTTTTTTTGATCTCTGACAATGTCTTAAAGCTTAATCAAACAGGTTCTTTTCTTTATAATGATGACGGCGCAAACTCGTGATTGGTTGCCACCTTTCTTAAATATTTATGCTTCCCCAACTGGATTTCCAGCTTTTCTTTTTGGGTAGATACGAAAACAAAAAAGGAGAAGAAAAAACCGTAAAACATCACCCCTTTATCCACGTCCAGGATATTTTCTGATAGCGAAACAATACTTATCAGCATCATAAAAGTTAAAAAGAAGATGTCTTTTTTGCGGATGGCCATTCTGAAACCATATATCAATGTTGCCAGGTAAACCAACAATCCCCATATACCCGATTTTATCAAAAAACTCAGGTACTCATTATGCGCGTTTAGCTTATGTAGATAAGAATTGTAAAGCTTTTGGGCGAAATACTTATCCTGCAAAAGCCCTGTTTCGGAGCCTGCACCATAGCCAACTATTGGTGATTTTTTTACCAGGTCAACAGCTATTTCCCACCTCATCAAACGGGGCTCTACTGATTGCACTACGATGGTTTTAGAGAAGTCCTGTTTCAGCTCGGTTAAAAAGCGTTCCCTGAAAGCATGTGAATTTAAAATGACGGCTACTATTAATACCGACAATGAGGAGGCGATAAGCATAAATTGCTTACGACGCGCACCTTCCAACAGGAAATAAGGAAACCCGATGTTGATCGTCAGGAACAAAGCCACAAAAACAGATTTTGAGCTTAACTGGATGATACCTGCCGCAAGGATCATACAACAGATGGCGTAAAATATTTTGTTGCGGGATGATCGTTCGTTTACCAATCGGGATAACAGATATACAAGCGAGATTGCTACTTGTAAGGAGAAAAACGTAGCGTGCATATCTATTGGTTCCGAAAAATTTTGATTGGTGAACGCGGGTGAGAAAATGGAAAGCAGCGGCAGTTTGTAATAACGGGCAGTTGCAAAAGCGTCGATATAGAGATAGGCGATAGTTACCGTGCAGCCGAGGGCAAACACCAGCAGCAAATTGGGTAGGTATTTTTTCAGATCGAGTGGGTTGAAACAAAATATTAAGGGGAATAAGAATATGGGTATATCCAATCCCAATTGCGTGGATGCCCCGGCAGGGCTGATGGTATAAATGCTACTGATAAGCGTTACAAAAAACACAGCCTGCAGAGCAACTGTCCGCCACATAAATACAGTTTTTATGGAATTTTTATTGAAATGGATGATGGTATGCAATGATAGGCTGATCAGGATGATATGACTATAAAAAAGATCAAAAGGCAGGCTAAGCAGCAGCATCATCAAATGATAATAACTGACCTGGTTGGCCTTGGTATCCTTAATAAGAAATAATTCTTTCATGCTTTGTTTTGTCATAACATTCCAAAATGAATGCTTCATACTCATTAACTATCTTCTCCCAGTTAAACTGGTAGGCGATTTTGAACAGGTTGTTTTTTACCATCGTTCGCTCAATCTCTTCTCGCTGTACGTTCTCCACCAATTGCTGCACCTCATTTGCATTTGAAAAATAAAAGGCATCTGCGTGTAGTACAGATTTATTGAAAGGGTTGTTATGCGCGGCTATCAGCGCCTCACTGGCCATGGCTTCCAGTAATGAGGGGTTAGTGCCACCCACGCTATGCCCATGAAAATACAAGTAGGAGTTGTTTTGCAATGAACGAACCTTCGCTGTATCAAACATCGACCCTTTGAATTGGATGCGCGTATCATTCTTAAACTTGTCCCTGATGAATTTGCCGAAACGATTGCCGGTATCGCCCAAAACCTTAAAATTCTTGCGTGAGTTACTGTTATTAAAGCCTTCCAGTATGGTCTCGATATTGTTCTCAGGCTCCATTCGTGCCATCAGCAAAAAGTAATCTTCCTTTAGTGCCTCGGTGGTGTCAAATTGCTCACGTTCCTGGTCGGTAAACAGATCGGCTCCATAGGGTATATATTCGCTGTGGATCTGGTATTTGTTTTCCAGATAATCTTTGATCACTCTTGAATCGGAAATATAAAACTGGCTGTGTTTGATGGCGAGCTTTTCGGCATATTTTAAAAATTGCTGTACCTTTTTTGAATATTTCGACCTTTTCCATTCCAGCCCGTCCATATTGGTAATAATGGTGCTTTTTTTAGGATACAACCTGCCCCATACAGAGCAACTTGTATATCCCATCAGCAATACCACGTCGAACTTTTGCCGCCGTGCATCCATCAGGCAATTCAGGTCATAAATAAACTGCCCTGCCGTGCCTACCAGGTATTCCGGGTCATAGCAGTGCTGTATCTTCACCCCGTTCCAGGTGTCCTCTGTGTAAGGGTGGTTATGCGAATTATAAACCGTAACCGAATGTCCCTTTTTAACCAACCCTGCCGAGACATATTCTGATATATGCTCAAATCCCCCGTAGTGGTTCGGTATTCCGCGTGTGCCTAATATGGCTATTCTCAAGTTCTTCATACAATAGCTGTTTGTTGATATGCTTTTAATGTTTGTATAGCTGCCTGTTTCCAGGTATAGCGTTTCAGTATCATTTGATGTAAATTTTCATTGTATCGATTATGGCTTGCCCTTTCAACTGCCGACAGGATGCTTTTAGGCTCCCCCGGATCGCAGTAAAAAGCATTGTTGCCAAAATATTCCCCTGCATCGCCCTTATCTGTGATCACAATGTTGCAGCCCATCACGGCGGCTTCTATCGAGCTTAAACCCGTAGTTTCGAACCAACTGGGCAGGATATGCACCTTGGCTTGCTGGTAATATTTTACCAGTTCGTCCTGCGGGATATGGTCGATAAAACGGATGTTGCTGGCCGCTATGCTACGGCACTCGTCATAATATCCTTTTTGATTTGGCGCATGAGAGCCGATGAGCAATAAATTGAATTGCGTATTATTCAGCGCTTTGATCAGGTTCAGCTGGTTTTTTATGCCTTCTATCCTGGCCACACACAACACCAGTTTGGCATCCTTTTTAACAGAAAAATCGCGCTGAAACAAATGCGGGTTTACACCGTTGGGTATTACCCGGTACTTCACCTTGCTCGGGTAAGTTTGCGCAATACGCTGGTATTCAGATACTGAATTTGGCAATATCATGGCCGCCTTTTTTAATATCTCCAAAATGCTTTTGCGCTGACCTTTCCAGGTGTAATCCAGGCTGGCCAAATGATCTTTACCAAGCAGCCAGCGGGCAATAGTTTTCAGGTATTCAATTTTGTCGGAAGGTAAAAAACTAAATAAGGCTGCGCCGAAACCCTTGCGGTGATGCTGATCAAATTCGCTATAATTGACCAGGATGGTAGAAACCACAAAGGGTTTACCAGCATGTTTACTGTGGTACAGAATATCCGCCGGGCGAATCAGGTTAAAAAAATGCAGCAGGTCATATTGCTGATAATCGATCACCTCATTGGATAGTTTTATTTCGGCAGCCACACCCATATCCGCCAGGTGCCGGGCGGTTTGCACAGCTTGCACCGTATCGCCTCCCGGTGCGGTATATAATGTCGATCGTGTGATGATAGCTACTTTCATGCTCTTGTTTATAACCTGTTGGGGCTTTGTTTATGAAGCCACGCGATTGTTTGTTCGGGTAAATAGCTTACCGCGTATAACAAGTAATTATCCAGCCGCAAAGGCCATATACTGATAGCCATCCGCACATGCCCCCGCGCCTTTGCGGGCTGGTAATTGTTTGCTAAAAATTTCTTTCCGCATAGAGCGTGATAGGCGCCTTCCTTTATTTTGCGCACATCCTGGCGCTTAATAATGGTTAGCAGTTCATCGCTTTCTTCTTCGGTGATGGAGCCACGCGTAGTGGCCTGCCGTTTCAGTTGCCTGAAACGTTCGCCGCGCCACCGTTCATCAATGGTTACTGATGCGGCGTTCATTCTCACTTTTATCAGCGACTCGCGCAGGTTTTGCAGCTTCCCGGCTTTGGCCAGGCTGGTCCACAATAAATAATCTTCAAAAGTGTGTGCCTGCACATCATACCCGCCAGCTTTGATCACCTCATCCCGTCGGTACATTACTGCCGAATGGATGAAAGGGCAATACACATATAGGTTATTCTGTATTTCCTCATTTGAATGTGCGATACAGTGAAAGCCGAACAAAAAGTCGCCGTTCTCTAAAATATACTCTGCATCGCTGCCAACTAAAACATACTCGGGATGATCCTCTAAAAAATTAAGCTGCTTTTCCAGTCGCGTTGGTAAGCAGATATCATCCGCATCAAAACGGGCGATAAAAGGGGTTTCAGCAAGCCGCAAGCCGGTATTCAGGGTAGCGGCTATCCCGGTGTGTTCCTTGTTCACCAATACGATCCTGGGATCGTCAAAAGAAAGCACCTGGCTTATCGTGTCATCCGTTGAGCCATCATTAATGATCAGCAATTCAAAATCACGATAGGTTTGCTCCAATACCGATGCTATCGCCTCGCTGATATACTTCCCTGCATTGTAAGCAGGCATCAAAACGGTGATGCGGGGGCGGTTAACTGGCATGGCTCAATATTTTTTGAGTGGACGTTTCTTTTATATTCAGCAGCAGCAGTAATTCAAAAAACAGCAGTATGGATAACTGCTCAAACCAGTACGCGATAAAAAATACAGCCAGTATCAGCAAAAGGATCGGCAGACCGTAAGTAAGTTGTTTGTAATGCTTTAGGAAGAACCAGAGGTAGCAGATCAAAAAAGCCGCAAGGCCAAATAGTCCGTATTCAGCCAGTAGCTGGTCGTAAACCGAACCGGGGTCATTGGTTAGTGAATGAAAATCAGTCTTTTTACTAAAAAAATCAAGATAGAGATCGAGGTGATTGGACAAAAAATCGGGACTGATGTACGCGTATTTTTTCGGATACCCACCCGCGAAACCAAACCCGCTGGCCCTGAAAGCAAGTTTTGACGAAAAATTACCTATGCCATCACCTGTGAATATTTTAGCAGGGTGCTGCCATAGAAAATTGATGGTCTGGAAAAAGCCAATCGCTTTGCCCGGCATGGTGGACGGATAATCGTTCTTTGACGAAAGTGGCAAACTGGCTTTGTGCTCGCCGATAAATGCCAGTAAATGCTTTTGATAAGCAGTGGTATCGGCGACATGCTGATAGCGCCTGGTATTGATATTGGGTTGAGGGATATATATCCTTCCAGCTTCGGTTCTTGAAACTAAACTGACGGTATGAACTATGTTTGGATGGTTAACATCATACATGCTGTCGATATATCGCCAGGCTACCTTTTGTTTTCTTTGTTCAGGGTTGAGTAAGCTGTCGGGTGTTACTGTGATCGGCGTTGGTAGTTCCTTTGCATAGTTATGCTGCAAAAATTTCAGGTGGAAGGTGTTTTTAAAGGTTTCGTTAACGTAGATGCCATTTTGCGGGGATATCCTACCCATAAAAATCACCAGGAACATCAGGCAGATCACGATCAGGCTTTTTTGATCGCGGCTGCTTTTGAAGATGAATATAAGGGCCAAGATCAGCATCAAAACCAGGTCGGTAAAATTGCTGCCTGTGAATAGCATTACTGCCATGCAAAGCAGCAGCATAGCCGTGTTTTTTTTGGTGAGAAAATAGATCACACCAAATGCATTTAAAACGGCATTGGTTGATGAAGTGTCAAAGGTTAAGCCTTTGATATAGTCACCAGTACCGATAAAATACTTCTGGTACTGGCCCTGGTAGGTATAAGGGTTGAAAGAATGTGTTTCAATGATAATAGCCGCGAGGTTACAAAAGGAAAGCACTGCGTTCAGTACAAAAAAGGCGACGATGGTGCGGTGGATAGTTTCGGTATCGTTGTTCTCAACAAATAGTTTTACCTGGTGCATCGCCAGGATGCAGAGCAGCCAAAAGCCTATCCCCGTGAGCAAAACAATGTTGTAATTGACGTTGGCATAACTCCGGCTGATGATCCAGTTGAGCACTGCTATGGCAATAGCCAACAGATAAAAAAGTGGTAGCCGTGAGTTTTTGAGACTGAACCCAAATTTGAAATTAAATTGCAGTAGGTAAATGAAGATAATAGCCGGGATCTTGACAGCTAATTTCACGTTTAAGAAAAGCACCAGGAAAAGCAGCAGCTTCCAGTCTACCAGGCTTTTTAGTTTCTTAATATTAAAAAAAGTGCTGATAACCATTCCGGTATTTCCCTGTTTTTAGTCATAGGAGTTACGGCTTGGAAATTCAATTGGTTGCCTGTGGGGGTGGGAGAATTATTTGTCTGAACCATGATTTTTAGGATTTGAGGATTGTCTTGATTCTTGTCAACAGCCGATAGTAATCATGTTAATCTTTTAATCCTAAAAATCATGGTTCAGACATCAATCCCTTCAAATCTTTCCCATCACCCAACCTCACCTGCATCGTCATCATCAGCCCCACAACATAAAACAAAACTGCACCACCAACATCCATCCAAACATTCACAAACAGCAGCTTCGCTAAAAAAATACTGAGGCAGGCGCAGGTGGTGCATATCAACAATGGGGATACTATTTTATTCAGCTCCTTCATATCGTTTCGGATGATAAAATAAACAGTCTGGGCCAGGCATCCTGCTAAGTAACCTATGGCAGCGCCTTCATTTTTATAGATGGGTATCAACACAACATCAGCCACTACATTTACAGAAAAGGTGATGATAAATGAAGTCAGTATCAATTTTAACCTGCCTTTGGCAAAGTTGATGGTCCACAGAAAATTGCTGAAATACAATAATGGGATGCAGAGCGATAAAATAAATATCGTGCGCTCATTTACCGCACCGTATTTGCCTGCCGTTATCCTGTCAATAAGGGGCGACCAGCAACTATTCAGCAGCACGATGGTAAATGCGGCGATGATCATTTCCATCCTGAATAATAATTTCAGTTTGGTATTATCCGCTTCCCCATTTTTAAACAATCGCGTAAACCAGGGGATAAGCAGTGGGGCTAAAGCCAGCAGGGGCAAGGTGGATATTTCAAAAACCTTATAGGCAAAGCTATACTCGGCCAGGCTTACAGCTGATACTACGATACCGATAAATATCCAGTCGAACCTTGCCAGTGCCGAGGTAATGATCACTACCCCCAATTGCGGCAGCGATTCGCTGAGCAGGCTGCCATAAGCACTCTTATTCCATTTGATGGCTATAGGCAGCTTGGTGGCCCGCTTAAAAAGGTACAGGCCGATGAGTAATTCCAGCAAATCGCCGCTGATAAATACGATAATGACGGAGTGCAGCGAAATGCTATGTAAAAGTGCAAGCACCACCAGCCCACAGGCCCGGGCAATGTTGGAGACGACCGATATGATAGCCAACAACCTGAAACGCTCCATGCCGATGGCTGTTTGCTTAAATGGGGTTGAAAAATAGATCATCAGCTTTCCCGCACCTATCAGCAGCACCAGGTCGTAGGAATTGATTGTGGATGGGAATAATCCCCGGCCAAACAGCAAGAGCACATAAAATGCCAGCCCTGTGATCAGTACGTGGCCGATATAAAGCGAGAGTATATGTTGCGGATTATCGCCGGAGGCTACTTTGCGTACCACCACCTGATCGATACCGAATGACAGGGTATTGAATATAGTCAGCAGCAGGGCCAATGCCAGGTTGATTTCTCCGAAACTGGTTTTATCAAGCCCGGTGGATAGGATGTAAAAAATCACCAGGCCAAATAGCTGGTTAATGATGAGCTGTAAAGTATTGGCCGAAAGATTATTTACAAGCTTGCTTTTCATTAAGCCCCCTCTAAATCTCCCCCTGTAGGGGAGACTTTTAAAGTTTTATATTTTTTAAGCCCTCCCTACAGGGGAGGGTTGGGTGGGGCTCAATATTCAACAACCAAAGCCTCTTCAACAACTTGTTTCTCCTGATGGCTCTGTCTACTTCCCTGCTTTTTCAATAAACGATATTTGAGCCGGGTAAGCCTGGATATCATCATGGCTATCTGCCAGCCTTCGTGGCCATCCAGGAAGCCTAATAAAACGATATAGTTTTTGAGAAAGTGATATAGCGGCGCTACATACAATTTGATAGCATTTGCCTTTTTACCGCGGGCCGCATATTTTTCGGCGCTTAATTTGGCATAGCGGACGGTTTTGGTAATAAGTTCGCCACTGTCTTTTACAGAATAGTGATGGATATAGCCATTCAGTTTTTTAATAGTGATGGCCGATGGCAGTACCAGGGTTTCGTGCACAGTCGGCTCCGACCATCGTACCAGCTTGCGGTTAAACAAGCGGATATGATGATCCCTCCCCCATGTGCCAAAACGCACCAGTTTTTTTCCGTAATAAGATTTAAAGCGGATATCATATACGATGCCGGGGTCGTTAAATTCCAATTGGTGTAAGGAACAGATCAGTTCTTCATCCGGGATCTCGTCCGCATCGATACTTAATATCCAATTGTATTTAGCGCAGGCTATACCTTTGTTTTTGTTAGCGCCGTACCCGTCCCAATTCTCATGATATACCTGGCAACCGGCCCTGAATGCTATTTCGGGCGTTTTATCGGTACTATCATTATCAATAACAATAATATCGTCGGTAATTAACTTGAGGGCATTGATACAGGCTGAAATAACCTCAGCCTCATTTCTAGTAATGATGACAACCGAAACAGGTACCATATAAATTTATTTTTTAATTATCACGGCAGCAGGGGCGCAAAGGTTGCCTGTAGTTTTTAAATAAATTAAAAGCAACATTATTAAATGCAAAATAACTGGAGCTGTTACCGGCTTATTTGTGGTAGCTTAGTGTAGTTATTATTCTGATTTTTTATGATTAATTTTATAAAAAGAATAAAAATTAATCAACTGTAAATCAGTTAATTGAATCAGAGATACCACTTTGTTATTGCAGGCAGGCAACCTTTAATAGCTCGCTAACGTGATAACGGGAGATAAGGTTAATTTATTAAAGCTAACAGGTAATTACCCAATGGGTGAAGAAGAGTTACATCAACTGATCGGGGGCTGTATTAAGCAGGACAGGGGTAGTCAGAAAATGCTGTATAAAGTGTTTTATGGCTTCTCTATGGGTATTTGCCTGCGCTATACCAATAACCGCGAGGAAGCAGCCGAGGTAATGAACCAGGGTTTTTATAAGGTTTTTACGCGTATTGATACTTATGATAGGGCAAGGCCATTCAAAGCCTGGCTCGGAAAAATCATGATCAATGTGTCCATTGATTACTACCGGGCCAACTTGAAAATGGCTTATACGGAAGATCTTGATAAAGCCGAAAACGTAAGCGATGGCGACCTGACAGACCAAAAGCTCAACTATGATGACCTTTTGAAGATGGTGCAAAAACTGCCTAATGCTTACCGTACCGTATTTAACCTTTTTGCAATTGAAGGCTACACGCATGACGAGATCGGCGAAATGCTGAATATATCGTCGGGCACGTCAAAATCAAATTTGCATAAGGCCAGGCAAAAATTAAAACTGATGATCTTTGAAGCCGATTCATCAGACAGGGGCAACAATTACAATAACGGCATAGATTATTCACCCGTTGTAGCCATCAATAAGGTGGACAGGCAAGGGGTGTATTTTAAAAAAAATATTTAATGGGGTGAAACCATCATGAACTCATGACAACATCACAACCATAGGAAAGAAGTTATTTAGATGAAAAAAGAGCAGGACGAAGAATTTGATGATCTATTCAGGAAGGGGATGCAAGACCCGGTCAACGAGCCATCTTACAGGGAGGCCGACTGGGATGCTATGGAGCAAATGCTCGCTAAGGGTAAAAAGCGCCCGGCCATAATTTATTGGCTGTCTTTTATAGGCAGCGCAGCGGCTATTTTACTATTGTTCTTAGGCTGGTTGTTTTTAAGGCCCGATGTTGTTAAACATCAGGGGCAAGGACAAATTGCGGCTGCTCATCACACTGGCCCGGCTACCCCGCCAACTATTGCAGGGCAGCAGAAAAAAGAAGATACCGGTAATAGCGGCGGCCCCACCAGGCAACCGGAAAATAGCAGCACGCAGAAAATATTAAGTCCGGCTAATTATGCCAAAACCCCGGGCTTTAACAGGCACGGGCAAAATGGCAATTCGTTCTTACCCTTATCTGCCAATGGGGGCCGCCGCGATACTACCGGATATGCTTCAATAGCTAAGAATGACAGGCCGGAACCTTCGACGCTGGCAGCAAATTATGCCGGTATAAACGGAGATGGGTTTTTACTTAATGATCAGTCGGTAATTGCCGGTTACCAGTTAAAGAATGCACCAGCTGTTAGTGCCGATGCTAAAACGATAGATAATGGATTGAAGGTAAGTAGGATCGGGCAGCCCAAATTAGGCTATAAGCCACAGCTTGCATTGGGCGTGATCGCTTCATCAGATATGAATGGTGTTGGCTCGTTTCAGCAAAGCAAGGTGGGCGGCAATTTTGGGTTATCTTTTTCTGTTGGGTTATCAAAGAAATGGTCTATCAGTACAGGCGCTGCATATTCCATCAAGCCTTACCTGACAAATTTTAATGATTACCATACCAGTTATCAATTCAAAACCGACCCGGTAAATATTGATGTAAACTGCCGTATGATAGATATCCCGCTTAATGTGAACTATCAAATATATAACAGGCAGCAAAACAAGATCAGCATAGGCACAGGTTTATCATCCTATATTATTTTGAGCGAGAACTATAGCTTTAATTATGCAAATCAGTATGCATCAGGCCCTGCCGGGTATAGCGTCATCAATAAAAACCGAAATATCCTGAGTATTGCCAATCTTGATGCCACCTATCAGCACCAGGTTAATTCGAAGGTGGGGATCGTTATTCAGCCGTACCTTAAACTTCCGTTATCAAATGTAGGGGAGGGTCAGGCCAGGCTTCAAACTGCTGGTATAGCCGTGGGCCTTAACTGGAACTTAAATTCATCTTTTAAACCAAAGTAATATGAAATTCATCAGTGTTATTTTACTTGCCTGGATGAGCATTATCCAGGCGGGGCAGGATATCTATACCTGTAAAAATGCGAAAATCAACCTGTATTCGAGCGCGCCAATTGAGGATATTGAAGCCAATTCAAATGCCGGGGTATCGGTTTATAATGCCACTACCGGCGAATTGGATTTTAGCCTTCCTATCCGTTCTCTTCATTTTCCCAAAGCATTAATGGAGTCGCATTTTAATGAGGATTATATGGAAAGTGATAAGTATCCTAAAGCGACTTTCAAAGGTAAACTGCAGGAACACCCCGACCTTACCAAAGACGGCAGTTATCCTATATCAGTAACCGGCGAACTTTCGGTACATGGTGTAAATCAAATGCGTACCATCACAGGCAACCTTAAAATAAATAATGGCGTATTGACTATGACATCAGAATTTATGGTGAAATGCGCGGATCATCATATTGAGATACCGCAGATCGTATTTCATAACATCGCCCAAAGCATACGCATAAGGGTTGATGCAACTTATACGCTATACAAATAAAAACAATCATTAAAATAAACAAACCTTATATGAAAAGAACAATAATCCTTTTGGCACTACTGGCACTGAGTGCCGGTTTGCGGGCCCAGGAAAAAGATGTCACAAAAAAAAGCACTTCTGCCGATTCATTAATGAATGCGATGAATACGGACGAAAAAACCGGGCCGGTTGTGATCTTTAAATCCTCAAGGATGATCTTATCACAAAGTACCGAAACCGTTAGGAAGAAAAACCTTAACTTTTTGGTAATTCACAGATTTGGTGATTTTGCCGGATCCAATGGTGGAGGAAAAACTTATTTTGGGCTTGATGCTGTATCAGATGTGTATATAGGGTTTGAATATGGGCTGAGCGATAATTTGAATATTGATATTGGCCGAACTACGATTGGCGGCCTGGCCGACCTTGAATTAAAATACGCGATACTGCGCCAGTCAAGAGACGGCAGCAGTCCGTTTGCCATAACCTTGCTGGGCGAAGCAGGCGTGGCACCATACGGCTCCTATGTCGCATTCAGCGATAGGACAGCATTCCTGGGGCAAGTCATGATCGCCCGTAAGTTCTCGCCCTGGTTATCTTTACAACTAACGCCCACTTTTGTGCGTGATTATACGTCGCCCTTATTATATCCGGGTAACCAGCAGCAATTTTTCGCCTTAATGGGTATGGCAAGATTGAAACTTTCCAATCACATGGGTTTTATCATTGATTACGGGCACCCATTTTCTTCTTCCAGAACTACCGCCAACGGATTTTATGATCCCTTAGGTTTTGGTATCGAGATTGAAACAGGCGGGCACGTGTTTACCATTAACGTTACCAATTCAAGGGCCGTTTCAGAGATCAATTATTTGAGCAACACGCAATCAAACTATTCAAAAGGGCAATTTAGGGTAGGGTTTACCATCTCGAGGATGTTTGATTTTAACCATAAAGAGAACAGTAAATAATTACATGGAAAGACAGGAATTTTTATCAAAACTGGGCATCGGGTTAGTGGCCGTTTGTGCCGGTTGCAGCCTGGTATCTTGCGGGGGAAGCGGCAATAAAAGCAGTGATCCTGTTCCAACACCTGCACCAACGCCGCCAACCACAGGGAGCGGCAATTTATTTACTGTTGATCTGAGCAGTGAGCTTATGAATATTGGGGATTCAAAAGTGGAGCAGGGGATTATCATTGTAAGGATAGGGAACGATGAAACGGCAAACTCCTTTACCGCCGTGCAGGTAGCATGCACCCATCAGGGCAACGCCATAAATTACAATAACAGCCAAGGGATATTTATATGCCCCGCGCATGGCAGCGAGTTTAGTAAAAGCGGGCAGGTGGTACTGGGCCCGGCAGCATCACCATTGCATAAATACACGGTTACAATTAATAACTCAATTTTAACTGTTACCGCATAATTATTGTTTGAGGTTTGTTTTTTATTTGACCGGGTGCATATAAAAATGTGCCCGGTTTTATTTTCGGGGTTAGTTCTCTAACAATAAAGGCTACGACGGGAAAACAAGTAGGGGAATATGGATGTTATCGGGAATATTATAGGGCGTATTTTGCCCCAGCAGCTCTTTAAAATGATACTTATTGTTTACAAGTACCAGCAGATCGTTATTCATCCCGTTAACCAATACATCAAGGGCTTTGGGTATATCCCTTTCCCTTATATTGCTGAAATAGATATTCTCGTACTTAATGGGGTGTAATATCTCATTCTCAAAAACCGAACGGGCATAATTATCTTCCATATAAGGCAGCCCCCGTGCAGAAATATTGGCGATCATTATGCTTGCGTTTAGTAACCTGGCCAATTGGGTTAGAAATGTTACTATCTCGTGGCGGCAAAAACGCAAGTCGGTGGCGTAAACTATTTTTTCAAACGCTTTATATTCCACCTTTTCAGGAATAAACAAAACAGGGCACCCGGATTTGGTAGAGCATTTTAGCGTCTCGGCTTCAATGTGTAAGAGGTCGTCCTCAGTGCCTGCGATTCCTTTAACAATTACGCCAACATCGTATTTCTTTACTACCTGCAGTACATGATCGGGCTCATAATCCACCCCTTCAATAAACCTCACTACGGGCATTAAACCGCTCTGCCAGTTAAGTTTTGATTCTAATTTTTCTATCCAGTTGGTATCAGCATCCGTTATTTCCGGCATACCCTCATTGATATTGATGCTTGCGATAAGCAACTCTTTAGCGACAGTTTCCTCCGTCTTATCACAAGTGTTCCACACATACAAATTGGTGTTGGTTTTTCCCGCTAAAAGTAAGGCGAGTTCGGTGGCGTGCTCTGCTTCGGGAGAGAAATCGTTAAATATCAGGATGTTTTTCATAGTCGCTTTAATAAGGGAAAAATTAGAAAAAATACCAGGAGGATCAACCTCATAAAATTAATGAATAAGAAACTGAATATTAATGATTTATATCATTTATATTTATAACACAATGTTGATAATTTATTTGGAAAAATGTTTATTTTTTTCAGTATAATTAAAGCATATCTTGTGTCATTTCTACATAAAAAAATATTTTTATGCAAGGTCAATTTATATGATGATTTATCAGAAGGATCGGCTTGTAAAAACTCTGATATCCTTATTTAGTTAACTCCAAAGGCGGTTTTTTGTTTTAAGAGAAAATATAAATTAGTCAGCAAAATTCCATTTTTGGGAAAAATTCCCCTGCTTTTGGCTAAAGTTCTTTATCTTTCCATCATTATTTTTTCCTGTGGTGTAATGGTAGCACCTCTGATTCTGGTTCAGAAGATCGTGGTTCGAGTCCATGCAGGAAAACTTTACAAGACCCCTCCGCAATTTATAAGATCCGACGGGTAGTTTACAGCTCATTTCTCAACTGAGCGTATGTCAAAAATAAAACGGTTCGGTTATCTCCACGCTTTTTGCTTTGCTGTTTTAAAACCCTAAATTCGTTATACCATGTCAAACGATCGCCGTATTTTTCTGAAGCAGGCAGCCACCCTGGCGGGCGCGTTCTCTGCCGCCAGTCTCTTTAACCAGTTGCATGCCGAAGAGTGGAAACACGCGGCTAAAAAGATCGAACACCTGGATGCCGCACAGGCAGCGCAGGATGAGGACTACTGGAGCACCATACAAAGCGCTTACACCGTAAACCCCAATATCATCAACCTGAACAATGGCGGGGTATCACCATCGCCGCTGGTTGTGCAGCAGGCGGTGGCGCGGTTTAATGATCTGTCAAACGAGGGCCCGTCCTATTTTATGTGGCGCATTCTCGACCAGGGACGCGAGCCTCTGCGCGAAAAGCTGGCACTGCTGGCAGGTATATTGCCAGATGAGGTAGCGGTCAACCGTAACTCTACTGAGGCGTTGAATACCGTTATTTATGGGCTTGATCTGAAAAGCGGTGATGAGGTGATCGGCACCAAGCAAGATTATCCCAACATGATACAAGCCTGGCGGCAAAGGGCGCTGCGCGAAGGAATAGTATATAAGCAATTGAGCTTCGATTTCCCGATAGAAGATGATGCCCAGATTGTGAAGGCTTACGAGGATGCCATCACCTCTAAAACCAAAATCCTGCACGTAACGCACATGATCAATTGGGTGGGGCAGATCATGCCGGTGCGAAAGATATGCGATATGGCGCACGCTAAAGGGATTGAAGTGATCTGCGATGGCGCACACTCATTCGGCTTGCTTGATTTTAAAATACCCGAGCTGGGTTGCGATTATTTTGGTACCAGTTTGCATAAGTTTTTGTCGGCCCCGATTGGCAGCGGTATGTTATGGATAAAAAAGGAGAAGGTCGCTAAAATATGGCCCTTGCTTTGTAACGGCGATCCTCATAGCAGTGATATCCGCAAATTTGAAACTTTAGGCACACGCAGTTTCCCGATCGAGCAGGGTATTGGCGAAGCCATCAATTTTCATGAGGCCATAGGCAGCAAGCGCAAAGAAGAACGGATAAGGTACCTCAAAAACTATTGGGCATCGAAAGTAAAGGAGATACCAAAAGTAAAACTGCATACCTCCCTAAAACCAGAATACTCATGCGCGATATGCGGAGTAAGTATTGATGGCATGACACCGGGCGAACTGGATAATGCCTTATTTGGCCAATACAAAATACATACTGTAGGCATAGTTTGGGAAAACATCAGTGCTGTAAGGGTAACCCCGCATGTTTACACCAAAATTGCCGACCTGGATAAACTAGTAAAAGCTATAGGCGAAATAGCTACTAAAAAATAGTCGTTATGGAAAACGATCAGCCTAACATACAATATTCAATACCATTATTTATGGTATCGAACATGGAAGCCTCGCTGAAATTTTATACCGATGGCCTGGGTTTTAAGATATTGAACACCTGGACACCGCGTGGTAAAATTGAATGGTGCTGGCTTCAACGTGAAGGCGGCCCGGTAATGTTGCAGGAGTTTAGAGCGACGGAGAAGAGGCCGTATCTTTCGGGGGATAAGCCCGGTGCAGGGGTGTCAATCTGGTTTCAATGTGTTGATTCCCTTGCGCTTTATCACGAGTTTATTAAGAACGGGGTGAATGCCCAAGAGCCATTTGTTGGCAATGGGTTATGGGATGTAAAAGTGATCGACCCTGATGGTTACAATCTGCATTTTGAAAGCCGGACTGATGTACCCGAAGAAACCACCTGTTCGGAGTGGTTGAATAAGAAATGAGGTCTGCTTAATGTTTCTTCAACGTCGCTTCTATCATAGGCGCCAGTTGTTGCACCCACTCCATATACATTTCACCTGAGGGATGCAACCCATCGGGAGCGATCAGGTTCGGCTGAGTTGCTGCTAACCTTGATATGGCGGTAATGTCAAGGTAATGAACATGGGCGTTCATGCTTATCGCTTTATTGATGGCATTAAACTGGTCTATTTGCGGGCCAATTGTAGCATCATTACCACCTGCAAATGGGGTTACGCCATAATCAGGAATAGATAAAACAAAAACCCGGCTGCTATCTCCTTTGGCAAAACTTATCGCTGTATTTAACACCTGCGTAAATTTTATTTTGTAATTATCCTGGCTTAATCCCTGGAACTGATCATTCACGCCGATCAGTAAAGTAACAAAATCATATTTATTATTGGTCAGGCCGCTTTGGGCGATAGCGTTTATCAGGTTGTCAGTTGTCCAGCCGGTTACAGCAATAATGGTTGGCGGCTTTATAGGTAAAGTATCGTTGGCGTTTAGTGAATTGACAAGCTGATAGGGATATGAATCGATCTGCGGAACAGCTTCCCCAATAGTATAAGAATCGCCTAAAGCGATGTAGTGCAGCGAATCAGTAGTAACAGTCTTTGCGGTGTCAGGTTTGTTCATAGTTGTGGACTGGCCCGTATCGATCTTTTTTTTAGCGCAGCCTGATAAAGCGGTAATAACAAATACAATTGAACACAGTAATCTCATCATATCATCTCCATATTGAACAATACGGAAATATGATGTTTAAGGTTTTTTTTAACGTCTTCTATATCTAATTTCTTTCCAAGCTCCTGCTGCATGGATGTTACCGCCTTGTCGTCAATACCACAGGGAACTATGTTTTTAAAATAATCCAGATCGGTATTTACATTAAAAGCCAGCCCGTGCATGGTGATCCAGCGGCTGCAGCGCACACCCAGTGCGCATATCTTGCGGGCATTTTCACCATCCGGCTCCAGCCATACACCAGTATATCCGGGATAACGGTCGCCTTTGAGCCCGTATTGGGCCATGGTTAATATCACCGCTTCTTCCAGTGTGCGCAGGTAAAGATGTATGTCTGTAAAAAAATTATCCAGATCCAGTATCGGGTAACCTACAATTTGCCCTGGCCCGTGATAAGTAATATCACCGCCCCGGTTGATGGCGTAATAAGTGGCGTTTTTCTCCTTTAACCCTTTTTCATCCAAAAGCAAGTGCTCGGGTTTGCCGCTTTTACCCAGGGTATATACATGCGGATGTTCGCAAAATATAAGGTAATTGGGGGTTGGTGTATCTTCGTCATACTCATCGCCCTCGCTCATTATTTTGCGATTGCGTATCCTGGTCTTTAATGCAACCGTATCGGCAAATAAAGCTTCTTGTTTATCCCAGGCTTCTTTATAGTCGATGAGGCCCCAATCTTTGAAAATTACTTCCTTGTTTTTCATGGCCCTATCCCTTTACGTACCCAATCATATAATCTTCATATTGCAGGTAATCAACCCTATAGTTCAGATTGACAGCGCCCTTTACTAAATGAGCGTTTACCCCGCCTTCCTTATCAAAGTTAAAGGGTTCTAACGAAATATTATCAGCAAATGAAACTTCTTTTTGTCCGTAGCATTTATAAACTGCTTCTTTGGCGCACCAGCAAACATATAATTGCGCTATTTTATGCTGATCGCTGATAAACGCCATCTCATCAGCCCGCATAAACTTATGGGCTATACGCTCCACTTTTTCTTTGATCTGCTCAATATCTATCCCTACCGGGCTCTTTTTGCTGATCATCACCGCGGCATAATCAAAGGAATGACTAAG
>JABDFM010000035.1:31899-32500 GCA_013286565.1 Bacteroidota bacterium | reverse complement strand
TTAGTGTCTCATGCATCAGGTCGTCCATCTTCCGGGAGTCGCGGCGCAGGTTATTTTGGGCGATCTCGAAAAGATTTTTTTCGGCCTTGTCCAACAGGTCGAGCACATCAGTGGTATCCTCGTAGGCGCTGTTGATCACTTCTGTTGAGATGCGGATCAGTTCGCGCTGGATAAATTTCTGGATGATGATGCGGGAGTGGAACTCGATATTGGCTGCCGAAGCTACACGGTTGGTTAGTTCGGTGATATAATAGGCGCCGCCAATCATTTCCAACTCGCCCTGGCTGCGCAGTTGCGCGGTAACGGTCAGTATGTCCACCGGCGATGTTTTTTCAAACAAATGGCGGATAGCAGCAAATATTTTCTGGTGATTATCCCTATAAAAAAACCTCGGGCTTTAGTATGTCGATCACAGATGACAAAGCATCCTTCTCGAGCATTAAAGCACCCAAAACTGCTTCTTCCAGGTCGGTTGCCTGTGGGGGTAATTTGCCCAGTCCACTATAGGGAGTTGGGTTGGTTATCCGGCTTCTTCTCTCGTTGGTATTGGGCTTATTATAGGGGGTATCGTTCTCCAGAATCATAACGAAACAACAATATA
>JABDFM010000035.1:0-31889 GCA_013286565.1 Bacteroidota bacterium | reverse complement strand
ATTTGCGAGAAATATAAACCTCAAATTTGATATGAAATTCAAGGATTGATCTTAACAGCCTATGTTAACAAACTGTTGGCGCTTAATGTAAGGCATTGAAGAACAGGATTGTGAATAAAGATTTGATTTGTTAACTATTTTAAAAAAACCGGAAGCGGTTATCAGTTCAATAAGTGCTAAAACCAATTAATATGGCTACTTTTGACAAAATTACTTAACATTAGAATGGCATATAATTCAAGACCACAGCGTGAAGACAACCAGATGGTTTTTGGTATCAGGGCGGTTATCGAGGCGATACGTTCGGGTAAAGAAATCGAGTCCTTATACATCCAAAGAGGGGTAGGCGGAGGCTTGTTAAATGAGCTTAGGGCATTACTGGTTGAGTACGGTATTGTAGCCCAGCAGGTACCGGTTGAGAAGCTGAACCGCATCACCGGGAAGAACCACCAGGGTGTGATCGCTGTGATCTCGCCTATCATCTACCAAAAGATAGAAAATATCATCCCTGAAGTATTTGAAAGGGGGGAAACACCGTTGATATTGGTTTTAGATGGCATAACCGATGTGCGTAACATGGGCGCCATAGCCCGTACAGCCGAGTGCGCCGGGGTACATGCCATCGTCATCCCCGCAAAAGGCTCGGCACAGATCAACGCTGACGCGATAAAAACTTCAGCCGGGGCCTTGTATAAAATACCGGTTTGCCGCCATGACAATATGATGCAAACGATCAAATTTTTGCAGGAATCAGGCTTGCAATTGGTTTGTTGCACTGAAAAAACTAAAGAAGATATTTACAAACCCGATTATACCCCACCAACCGCTATCATTATGGGTTCGGAAGAGGACGGGATACGTAACGAGATCATCCGCATTGCCGATCACCTGGCAAAGATCCCTATGTTCGGTGAGATCGAATCGTTGAATGTATCGGTATCGACGGGTGTGATTTTGTATGAAGCGATACGTCAGAGATCAGCGATTAGTTAATTAGAGATTAGTTATAAGCGCGCTGATTCCTAATCTCTAACCCTAAATATACTTTGCCCCAAATTTCTGCTTCACATCCGCTACGACCTGTTTTACATTTTGTTCCTGGTCGCGGGGGCAGATCAACAGGGTGTTGTTTGATTCGACTACGATAAAGTCATGTAGGCCCTGCAAAACAACCAGCTTTTCGCCGGGTACGTTTACCATGCAGTTTGACGAATCGTACATGATCACTTTTTCGGATGGGATAACGGCGTTGCCTACATAATCTTTCTCGGCCAGCTGGTATATGGATGCCCAGGTACCCAGGTCGGACCAGCCGAACTCTGAAGGCAAAACATACACATTATCAGCCTTTTCCATTATGCCATAGTCGATGGAAATATTGGTGCATTGCTGGTAAGCTTTGTGGATATGAGTTTTTTCGTTCGGGGTGTTATATACCGGTTTAGCATCTTCGAATATCTCGTTCATTTCGGGCAGGTAACGACCGAAGGCGTTCAATATGGCCTTTGCCGACCAGATGAATATACCGGCGTTCCATAAAAAGTCGCCACTTTGAATAAATGTTTTTGCTATCTCCAGCGTAGGCTTCTCGGTAAAGGTTTTTACTTTATGAAATTCCTTATTTATAGCTTGTTGCGTATATTGGATGTACCCATAACCCGTATCTGGCCTTGATGGTTTAATACCCAGGGTGATCAGGCACTCCTTGTCTGCAGCTGTTTTCATTGATTTTTCAATGGCAGCCACAAATGCATCGCCATCTAATATCAAATGATCTGATGGGGCTACTACAATGCAGGCATTAGGGTTGATGCTTTCTATTTTAAAACAACCGTAGGCAATACAGGGCGCGGTATTGCGCATTACCGGTTCGGTTAGTATTTGATCATCGGCCATGTCCGGCAGTTGTGATTTTACCAGGCCGGTGTAACTTTCATTGGTAACTATGTATATATTTTCTTTAGGGCAAACCTTCAGAAATCTTTCGTAAGTGTTTTGTATTAAGGTTTTTCCTGTACCCAAAATATCTAAAAATTGTTTTGGGTAAGATGTTCTGCTAATAGGCCAGAAACGGCTTCCGATGCCGCCGGCCATGATAATAGCATAATAGTTTTTATTCATGTTCTTTTGAAGAATTTTACAGCTTTAATTTGATGACAAAAATGGATAATATTCTGTTAATAATATATTAAATAAAATTACATAAACCGGCCATCTTTTTATTTGAGGTAATAATGGTTAAATAAATAAAATTGTTTTCATTTAAAAATCATTTCAATATAAAATTTTAAACAAAACCCATCGTTTATTTAGAAAAATTTGTTATTTTGAACTTTTAAATATAATAATAGAATCTACTTAGAATGATTGAAACAAAAAGGTCGCTTTTTGATAACCTGCAGAATTTCTTCGGCTTTGATAACTTCAAAGGTGAGCAGGAAGCGATTATAACTAATATTCTTGCCGGCAACGATACGTTTGTGATTATGCCTACCGGTGGTGGCAAATCCATGTGTTACCAGTTGCCTGCATTAATGAGCGAAGGAACAGCGATTGTGATCTCGCCGCTAATTGCCCTAATGAAAAACCAGGTAGACCAGCTAAGAGCTTTCGGCGGGTCTGACAGTATTGCACATTTTTTAAATTCATCATTAAATAAGGCCGATATAGCCCGTGTTAAGGAAGATGTACTCAGTGGTAAAACCAAATTGCTGTATGTTGCTCCCGAATCACTGACCAAACAGGAAAATGTTGATTTTTTACGTCTCAACCAGGTTTCCTTCGTGGCGGTTGATGAGGCGCATTGTATCTCAGAGTGGGGGCACGATTTCAGGCCTGAATATCGTAAAATAAGACAAGTGATCAGCAATATTGGCGATAACATTCCCATTATTGCTTTAACCGCAACCGCAACGCCAAAAGTTCAGCAGGATATTCAAAAAAACCTGCAAATGAACAATGCTACGGTTTATAAATCTTCATTTAACCGTTCAAACCTGTTTTACGAGGTGCGTGCAAAACGCAACGTAATTAAAGAGATCGTAAAGTTTGTAAAGCAGAACCAGGGTAAATCCGGGATCATCTATTGCCTGAGCCGTAAAAAGGTGGAGGAAGTGGCTGAAGCGCTTAACCTGAATGGTATTAAGGCATTGCCATACCATGCTGGCTTAGAGTCAAAGACAAGGGCCGATACACAGGATAAGTTCCTGATGGAGGATGTTGATGTGATCGTAGCTACCATAGCGTTCGGTATGGGTATTGATAAGCCAGATGTGCGTTACGTGATACACCATGATATGCCAAAAAGCATGGAAGGCTATTACCAGGAAACCGGTCGCTCCGGACGTGATGGTGGTGAGGGCGTATGCGTGGCTTTCTATTCGGAAAAAGATATTGATAAGCTTCAGAAATTCATGAAGGACAAGCCGGTGGCAGAACGCGAGATCGGAACCCAGATATTGAAGGAAGTGATCGATTACGCCGAAGCGGCAGTATGCCGCCGTAAACAATTGCTTCACTACTTTGGCGAGAATTTTAACGAGGCCGGTTGCAACAATATGTGCGATAACTGCTGTGCGCATAAAGAACATTTTGATGGCGAGGAGCACTTGCATAAAGCCCTGAGCATTGTTAAGGAATTAGGCGAAAAGTTTGATGATTTCCATATCATTAGCGTATTAATGGGTAATGATAACCCGCAGATACACAATTATGAACACCATTTGCTGCCTTCTTTTGGTTCAGGCAAGGAGCAGGGCGAAAACCTTTGGAACTCATTAATGCGCCAGGCTTTGCTGAATAATTATCTGTCAAAGGATATTGATCAGTACGGTTTATTGCGCTTAACCAAATCAGGAAATAACTTCCTGGATAACCCGCACAGCATCCGCTTTGTGATGAACAGGCCGATGGGTGCTACGGATGATGATGAGTCGGAAGATGGGCCTAAGCAGGGCGGCAGCGCCTTGGATACGGAATTGTTGCAGATGCTGAAAGATCTGCGTAAAAAGATAGCCAAGCAAAAAGGATTGCCGCCATTCGTGATATTCCAGGACCCATCGCTGGAGGAAATGTGCACGCATTATCCAATCAACACAGAAGAGTTAAAACAGATATCGGGAGTAGGTGCAGGCAAGGCTTTGAAATTTGGCGCGCAGTTTACCGATCTCATCAAGAAATACGTAGAGGATAATGAAATAGACCGCCCGATAGATATGGTGATCAAGAGCGCTGCCAATAAATCGGCGCTTAAGGTTTATATCATCCAAAATATCGATCGTCATTTGAACCTGGAGGATATAGCAGCTTCGAAAGGCTTGAGCTACGAGGAAATTTTACGTGAAGTGGAATCGATCGTTAACTCTGGTACCAAACTTAACCTCAACTACTTTATTGATGAAGTTATTGATGAGGACAGGCAGGATGAGGTATTTGATTACTTCAAAACAGCTGAGATCGATTCGATAGACAACGCACTGGTCGAATTAGGCGCCGACGAATATACCCGCGAAGAAGTACAACTGATGCGGATAAAATTTATGTCAGAATTGGGGAATTAACTTTGAGGTAAAAGGATAAAGGCGAAAGGTTTTGTCCGTTTTCATAAAAAGAAGCCGGTTTGATGTCGGCTTTTTTTATTTGGTGCGTCTATAAAATTGCCTTTTTAAATTCCAGGTAATCCAGGTTCATATTGCCATTGGCTACGATATGGATGGTAAGCACATGGATGCCTTTTTTGAGATCGATAGTGGTTAATTGATTGGTTTTATTCCAATGATGCCATTGGCGCCATTTTACGGTGTCACGGTCATCATGTGTTGATCGTATTTTTAACTGACCGGCTGCATCCTTCCCATCGATATCAAGTGAGATGGCCCCATCGCCGTTGGCGGTGTACATCAGGCCGACAATGTAGGGCCCTGTTTTGTTTACTTTAACGGTGTATTTGATCCATTCGCCTGGTACGGTCCAGCCCACATAGAGTTTGCCCATGTCGCGGACAACTTTATTGTAAGGGTTATCATCTATGCCGCCAGTTTTGGTGTAGGAGATATCAACCCCTTCCTTCATCCTGAACTCATTCAGAAAGGTTCCGTTTGCAGGGTTAAGCTTACCGCTTCCGTTGTTGATGCTGTCTGAATCATGATAGGCGATCCCTTCGCCGCCCACGTTATAAAATTCACACTCTATCCTGCCGGGGATCTGCTGGATATGATTTTGCCAGGGTTTGCCTGCGTTGGTAAGTCGATAAGCAGGGCTACACGAAAAGCAGGTGATCAAGATAAAAACGATATATCCGGGTTTCATCTCATAAAGCTATAAATTAAGATAGGGATACAGAATACTATTTATTAGAATGAATATAATTTGCTTTAAATTTATCACCTGTAAATAACAAAAATTACAATGTTTGGCTTTGGTATTGAAGTGTATATAATCTTACTAATTATTGGAGTTCCGATGTTCTTCATTTGGCGTAGGTTGTTCAGGAAATCTATTGTGGCAGGTAAAAAACGAAAAATTGTCACTTGGGTTGCCACAATTCTTTCTACGCCAATAATTTATACCGCTATAATTTCATTGTTTTTTTTAATTGGGATATACTACCCAGGCCATGATTTTGACAAAGAAAAATGGCATTCGGACAAGGATGAACGGTATGAATTTTCTGAGAATATTATAAAAAGTAAAATGCTGATTGGAAAAACAAAGACCGATATAAAAAAGCTTTTAGGGGATGAGGGAAATAAGGATAATGACGATGATTGGTTTTATGACTTAGGTTTTACCCCAGGAAGCATCGACCCGGATTCAATGGAGATTGAATTCAAAAATGGAAGAGTTGTGAGCGTTATGCAACATTACCACCATTAAGCTCAATCGTGAACGACTCTTTCGGACTTCTCAACTAATCTCTTATCACAAATCTCTAATCACTATTTCGAAATGATCTTGAACTCCGTCCGCCTATTTCTACTGCGGTTTTCATCATTGTCGTTTGGTGCTATTGGCTGCGTTTCGCCATAGCCCTTGAACACCAATCGACTCGCATCAACTTTGTTGGCAATTAAGTACTGGTAAACAGCCTTCGCTCTATTTTCAGACAGGATTTGGTTCGATTGATCACTTCCTACATTATCCGTATGTCCCGATATCTCGATATGAACAGTTGGGTTCAGGTTCAAAAAGTCGATCAGTTTATCCAGCTCAGGTTTTGAATCTGGTTTAATATCGAACTTATTAGTATCGAAAAATATATTCTTCAATATCACCTTATTGCCAACCTCGATAGGCTGGAGCAGCACGGCTATATTAAAAGGATTTTTGTTCTCGTGCCCGACGAGCGAAAAATTAGCCGAATAAAACAGGTAGCCGTCTTTAGAGATATTAAGCCCATAGTTTTTACCTGTCGTAATAGTCGCCAGGAAATCGCCTTTCTCGGCCGAACTGTAATCCTGGTAAACAGGGTTGTTTTTTTCAAGGTCGATTATTTCGACAGCTGCTTCCAGTGGTTGCTTGGTTATGGCGTCATTAACGGTGCCTTTTACATAGGTTACGCTGTGATGGGGCCGCATATTTGCAGGCAGCTCGAAAGTATAAATATCAAACCCTCCTAAGCCGTTGAGGTTGTTTGACGAAAAAAATGCATCGTCGCCATTAGCTGTTAGCGTAAGCCCGTTCTCGTCACCGCTGGAGTTAATGGGGTAGCCCAGGTTAGTGGGTTTTTGCCATTTTCCGTCGGTGCCTAAGCGACTAACGAACAGGTCTTTGCCACCTAAACCGGGCCAGCCATCTGAACAGAAATAAAGTGTGCTGTCGTCAGGATGGATAAACGGCGATTGTTCGTCAAAAGCGGTATTGATATTTGGCCCCAGGTTCTCCGGTTCGCCCCAGCCTTTATCTGTCAGGGTTGATTTCCAAATATCATAGCCGCCATAGCCGCCTTTGCGGTTGCTCACAAAATATAGTGTGCGCCCGTCTGAACTAATGGATGGCTGCGCCTCCCATCCGGGTGTATTTACCGGCGGACTAAGGTCAAATGGCTTGCCCCAGTCATCGCCTTTTTTTAGCGCAATGTATATATCACAATGCCCCAAGCCATCCGGACGGTTACATCCCGTAAAAAACAGAACTTTCCCATCCTGCGATATCGACTGGGCGCCTTCATTATATTGGGGGGTGTTAATGTTGTTGCTTAAATAAGTGGCCGTTTGCCATTTACCGTCGACCTTAACACTTTTATAAAAATCTTCGTTGTTATTGATCTTACGGGTAAATATGATGGTGCTTTCATCAGCTGTAATAGTTGGCAGGTACTCATCATCAGCCGTATTGATCTCCGGGCCCATGTTGATGGGTTTAAACGGAACCGGGTGCTTGATGGCTTCTAAACTGAAATTACAATCAGCTAAAAATTTTTGGGCGTAAAATGCAGTTTGCGGGGTGAGGTTTTCATAACTCAGGTATTTCTCCAGGTGCTGCTTTGCTTCAGCATATTCTCCCTGGTGCAATTCGCAATCGCCTAACCGGTAATAGATGGAACGGTTAAATTCAGGGTTGATATTAAGTGCCAGGCGGTATTGATCAATGGCTTCTTTGTAATGCCATTTTTGCCTGTACACATCGGCCAAAAGCACATGGGCCTCAATAAATTTACTATCCTCTTCAATGGATTTTTGCAGATCGGCTATGGCCTCATCATAAAGATGGTCGTCAAGATTTTGACTGGCGACGGCGAAATATTTTATAGCTTGTTCATTATTAGTGGAGTACTGCCGTTCTTGAGCATATAAGGTGGCAGACAGAAAAAAAAATACCAGAAAGAAAAAGATTTTCATCTTAAGTAATACGATATTTGGTACCCTAAGTTACGTTTTTTAAGGGATATTCAAATATTTATGAGTTTGGAGTGATATTTCCCATTGCGGGTTATTCATCACATATTCCACGATCAACGGGGTCATCTCCTTTGACTTCGACCACTCCGGCTGCAAAAATAATTTACAATTCGCGCCTACCGTTTTCGCGTTCTGTTCGGCAAATGCAAAGTCCGATTTATTAAATACGATCACCTTCAACTCGTTAGCATGTGCAGCTACACTTGGTAGTGGCGTTTTGAATTTTTTAGGGGAGAGGCATATCCAATCCCATTTGCCCGAAAGTGGGTAGGCACCGGATGTTTCGATAAACGTTTTGATGCCTTTTTGCTGCAATTGCTCTGTTAAATGATCCAGGTTGTAAAGCAAAGGCTCTCCACCCGTAACAACAACTGCTTTGGAAGGGTGTTTTGAGGCGTTCTCAACGATCTGGCTGGCGGCGGTAAGTGGATGCAACTCTGCATCCCAGCTCTCCTTTACATCGCACCAATGGCAGCCTACGTCGCATCCGCCCAGGCGGATAAAGTAAGCGGCTTTGCCGGTGTGATATCCCTCGCCCTGTATCGTATAAAATTCTTCCATCAAAGGAAGCAATGTGCCATCTTCCGGAACCTGGTGTGCCATAATTAAGCTGCAAAAGTACGGATTTGAGGTGAAAGGATAAAGGCGAAAGGTTTTAAAATAGGCAGAAAGGTAAAAGGATAAAGGTGAAAGGTTTTGATTCGGTAATCCAAAATGAGTTTCGATCTTAATTGAACCTTTTGCCTTTATCCTTTCTACCTTTAACCTTTTACTTTAACACTTTGCTTTTAATATTAAAAATCATTATTATTACTTAAATTTTACCGCATGAAAAGATTTTGCCTCCCGGTTATTCTCTTGGTGCTTGTTTGCTTTACATCATGCGTGGATGTGGAGGAACATTATGATTTTAAGGCAGACGGATCATGCAAGGTGGCTTTTGGTTTTGATATGAGCAGGGCGGTATCCGTGCTGATGAACCTGATGTCGGATTCGGTAAAAGAAACGCCCCAGTTTGCTATGGTTAAGGATACATCCCTTAATTTCTACAGCGCATTGCCAGATAGTATCCAGCAAAAAATGTCGTTGGATGAAATAAACCTGGCCAAAAGCAGCAATCTATCCGTGCAAATGAATCTCCGTAAAAACCTAATGAAGATCAGTATCGGGCACGAAGCAAAGAACGCCGCCGACCTGCAATATTATTTAAAGAATATTTCGAAGATCGAATCGCACAGCAACTTAAATTCAGTCACTAAAAACAGCAATGGGGTTAAGGATTTTGATACCCGCCAGCTATTTAGCGGGCAGGATTATTACGCATATGAGGTAACGCCCCATAAATTTTACCGCATTGTAGATAAGGCGAAGTTTAATGCGTTTTTGAAGAAAACCCAGTCCACATTTGCGATGGCAAAGGCTATGCTGATAGAGATGCCCTATAAAGTGGTGCTTAATTTTGCAAAGCCTATCAAAAAGATAAACAACCCCAGGGCCGTACTATCAGCTGACAGAAAGCGGGTAGTGCTTCAAACTAATATGGATGAGATCATCAAAAATCCATCGGTAATGAACCTGAAGATCGACTTTTAAACCCCATGAAATGGTATGAAATACCCGGTATCCGCAATAACGGGCAGCCGTTTATAAAAAAGGTAAAAGTCGGCGGTAAAACCTTATGCCTTGTCGGTTATGAGAACCAGGTGTTCGCACTATCTGCAAAATGCCCCCATGCCGGCGGCGACCTCACCGCGGGATGGTGTAAAGAAAAAAAACTTATTTGCCCTGTCCATCGTTACTCCTTTAGTTTAGAAACCGGCAAAGGCAGCGAGGGGCAAAATGACTACATAGATACCTACCCGGTTGAGATCAAAGAAGGTGTGATTTATGTTGGAATAGAGTCGTTTTGGGAAAAGTTTAAAAAAGCATTTAAATAGTAATGAGCACGATACAGATCGATCACCTTACGGCGGACTTCTATAAAGCAATTAGTTTCAAAAACGAAGAAACCCCGGACTTTACGCCATTGAAAATATTATTTTATGGCGATGGTATCCTGGTGAACAATAGCTTTAATAAACCCATAACTTTTACCGCCGAATCATTTATCCAGGCGATGGAGTCGCAGATCGCAGCAGGGGGTATGTCGCAGTTTATGCAGCATGAACTGCATTCCAAAACAGAAATATTTGGCAGGGTGGCACGGCGTGTAAGTGTTTATGAATATAATTTTGCCGACCACGATTTAGAATGGCTGCCACGCGGAATAAATTTTATCCAGTTTGTTCAAATTGAAGGCAACTGGCGCATCCTTTCCATGGCCTGGAGCGATGAGAATGAAAGCCATTTGATACCAGAGGAGTATTTAGGGTAGACTAATCTGGTAAAGCTGGATTATCTAAAACTATATAACTGCCTGTAACAATTCAAGTTATCGGTAATCAAAGGTAAAATTGCTCATCGATAAAATAGCCCGTTTCCGGTATGAAAGCAATCCTCTATCATAATTACGGCTCTCCTGATATCCTTCAAATTGCAGACGTTGAACAGCCTGCCCCCAAAGACAATGAAGTTTTGATAAAGGTTCGCGCGGCTTCCGTTAACCCATTTGACTGGCACTTTATGAGAGGTACACCATATGTGCTTCGCCTGTTTGCCGGGCTACGCAAACCAAAGGATACACGATTAGGCGCTGATGTGGCCGGACTGGTTGAAGCGGTTGGTAAGAACGTAATGCAATTTAAACCAGGCGATGAGGTTTTTGGCTCGTGTCGTGGGGCCTTTGCGGAGTATGCCTGTGCTTCTGAGTCCGCATTGGTGATCAAACCGGACAATTTGACCTTTGAACAGGCTGCGTCTGTACCTATTGCGGCATTAACTGCTTTACAGGGGCTTCGTAATAATGGACACATTCAAAGCGGGCAGCATATTTTGATCAACGGTGCTGCCGGGAGCGTGGGCACATTCGCTGTGCAAATAGCCAGGTCCTTCGGGGCGAACGTAACCGCCGTTTGCAGTACAAGGAATGTAGATATGGTCCGATCAATTGGCGCGGATCAGGTTGTTGATTACACCAGGGAGGATTTTACCAAAGGCGGAAAATGTTACGACCTGATCTTCGACACGGTGGGAAACCACTCGTTATCAGCATATAAGCGAGTATTAAACCCTGGTGGGATACACGTAGGAGCAGGCGGGCAGGCCGACCTGTGGATGATCCGTACACTGGGCCATGCCTTCAAAACCCTCCTGGTATCAACATTCGGGAGTCGAAAGTTTGTCGGATTCCTGGCTAAAATCAACAAGGATGATCTCACTATTATACAAGGGCTTATGAAGTCAGGAAAAGTAGTACCTGTTATTGATCGATGCTATGAATTGATCGAAGTCCCTAAAGCCATCCGGTACCTGGAGGAAGGACATGCCAGGGGAAAAGTAGTAATCACTATGGAATAGATAACAGACTTACGAAGTTTCTAAAACTTCGTAAGTCTTATGATCACGGATACACTTCCTTATTAGCCGATGCCAAAGTGTTTTTAAGCAGACCGATAATCGTCATCAAACCCACACCACCGGGAACAGGTGTGATCCAGGATGATTTTGGCGCTACATTTTCAAAATCAACATCACCATATAATTTATAGCCCGATTTGGTTAGGGTTGACGTTTCGCGGTTCATACCTACATCGATTACGATAACGCCATCTTTCACCATATCAGCAGTAATGAAATTCTTTTTGCCGATGGCTACGATCAGGATATCTGCATCTAAAGTAAACTTTTTAATATCGGGAGTGCGGCTATGGCAGATAGTTACCGTGCAATTGCCCGGCTGTGTATTCCGCGCCATCAGGATACTCATCGGTGATCCCACAATATTGCTGCGGCCCACCACCACGCAATGCTTGCCGGTGGTATCAATGCCGTATTCCTTTAACATCAAAGTTATGCCATAGGGGGTAGCCGGGATAAACGATGGCAGATTACGCTGCATACGGCCCAAATTGATAGGGTGGAAGCCGTCCACATCTTTGCGGTAATCTATTTTCTCGGTTACTTTTTCAGGGTCGATATGTTTGGGTAGGGGTAACTGAACGATGATGCCGTCTATATCAGCATCTGCATTCAACTCAGCTACTTTATTGAGCAACTCTTCTTCTGTAACATCACTTTCATAACGTACCAGCGAAGATTTAAACCCAACAGCCTCGCAATTCTTCATTTTGCTGGCTACGTAAGTTTCGCTTCCGCCATCATGGCCAACTAAAACTGCCACCAAATGCGGCTTACGACCGGTGCGATCCAAAATCTTGGCCGCTTCCCAGGCTATTTCACCTTTGAGTTTTTCTGATACGTATTTTCCGTCGAGTAGATTCATTAGCCCCCCGTCCCCCCTAAAGGGGGAGTTAAAATAAATAATTTATATGTTGCCCTCAATAATTCCCCCTTTAGGGGTTAGGGGCTTAATCTAATTTCAAAACCGCCATAAACGCCGATTGCGGTATTTCCACGTTACCTACCTGGCGCATGCGCTTTTTACCTTTTTTCTGTTTTTCAAGCAGCTTACGTTTACGCGATATATCACCGCCATAACATTTCGCGGTAACATCCTTACGCAAAGCCTTTACCGTTTCACGGGCGATTATCTTGGCGCCGATGGATGCCTGTATAATAATTTCGAATTGCTGGCGTGGCAATAGTTCCTTTAGTTTTTCGCAAATCTTTTTACCGAAATCATAGGCGTTCCCCCTGTAGATCAGTGATGACAAAGCATCAACGGGTTCCGCATTTAAGCGGATGTCCAATCGTACTAAATCCGATTGGCGGTAACCGATCTGGTGGTAATCAAATGAGGCGTAGCCTTTGGATATGGTTTTCAATTTATCGTAAAAATCAAAAACGATCTCGCCCATTGGCATCTCAAAGATCAGCTCAACACGATCAGAAGTTAAATAGGATTGGTTCTTAATAAAACCGCGTTTCTGGATACAAAGCGACATTACCGGGCCCACAAACTCCGATTTAGTGATGATGGTTGCTTTGATATAAGGCTCTTCCACAAAATCAATTTTGCTGGGGTCGGGGAGATCTGATGGATTGTTAACCAGCAGTTCTTCGCCTTTTGTGGTGAATGCCTTGTAGGATACGTTGGGTACGGTGGTGATCACCGTCATATCAAATTCGCGCTCCAGGCGTTCCTGGATGATCTCCATATGCAGCATACCCAGGAAACCGCAACGGAAGCCAAAGCCCAACGCAGCGGATGATTCAGGTTCAAAAACCAGCGAGGCATCGTTTAGTTGCAGCTTGGCCATTGATTCGCGCAGTTCCTCGTAATCTTCTGTATCAACCGGGTAAATACCGGCGAATACCATTGGCTTTACTTCCTCAAAACCCTGGATACCAGTTTCGCACGGGCGGTCAACACTGGTGATGGTATCGCCAACCTTCACTTCACGCGCTTCTTTGATGCCTGATATGATGTAGCCTACGTCGCCGGTCTTGATGACATCGCGCGGAGACTGTTTCAATTTTAGAGTGCCGATCTCATCCGCATTGTATTGTTTTTCGGTGGCAAAGAATTTTACTTTTTCGCCTTTCCTTATTTCGCCGTTCACTACTTTGAAGTAGGCGACAATACCACGGAACGAGTTAAATACCGAATCAAAAATCAAAGCTTGCAAGGGTGCTTCAGGATCACCAACCGGAGCCGGTACCCTTTTCACGATCGCCTCCAGTATTTCATGTACCCCCATCCCGGTTTTGCCGGATGCAGCTAAAATATCTTCGCGTTTGCAGCCGATCAGTTCAACGATCTGGTCTTTTACCTCTTCGGGCATAGCGCCGGGCAGGTCCATTTTATTTAATACCGGGATAATTTCCAGGTCGTTCTCTAAAGCTAAATACAGGTTGGATATGGTTTGGGCCTGTATGCCCTGTGCTGCATCTACGATCAGCAAAGCGCCCTCGCAGGCAGCTATTGAACGGGAAACCTCATAAGAAAAGTCAACGTGGCCGGGCGTGTCAATCAGGTTCAGGATATATTTCTGTCCATCCAGCTCATAATCCATTTGTATGGCGTGGCTCTTGATGGTGATACCGCGCTCGCGCTCAAGGTCCATATCATCAAGCAGTTGCGCCTGCGACTCGCGTTGGGTGATGGTGTTGGTATATTCAAGCAAACGATCGGCAAGTGTACTCTTACCATGGTCGATATGCGCTATAATACAAAAATTACGAATGTGCTCCATTTGAAGCGCAAAAGTAGCGTTTTTGGGCGAGAATTTGCTATTTAAAATCAGCTTCTGTTAGTGAAGATTGACGTATAATGGAACGAAATGTTCCGATTGGAATTTCTTTCCTGTTTGCCGGCACAATTACCGTTAAGGTTGTATCACTAACTTTCCGAAGCTTTATGTGACTTCCTTTTTGAGAAATAAATATAAATCCATGATCACCTAAAACTTTAAGGATATGCGCGGAGGAATAAAGTTTAGGCATATTTTAAAATGGAGCCAACTATTTCTGGTTTCTCGATTATTGTAACTTCAGGATGTTTATTGTCTTCGAAATATAATTCCAGAGCTTCTTGTAAATTAGACAATGCATCTTCTTTTGTATCACCAAAACTTGAAACATCAATGTTTAGACATTGCGCAACAAAGTAATCTCCCTCTTTCCAGACAGCATTATTGATTTGAATAGTTCTCATTTTAATTTCCTTTATCAAATTTAGTAAATTATTGTCAACTCGCATATTTATACCTCTTTAAGACATCATCTTATAATCCAACTCCGTCAAATCCTTTTCTGAACCAAAGCCTACTACATCACTGATCATCTAATGATGCATATCTAAATCGTTTCAACGTAGTTGATGATAAACTTTGCCACCTGTTCTTGTTCGCTGATAGTCAATGTTTCGCCGTCATATATCCATTATCCCTGCGCATCGAACAATATGCGGCCCAGGTAGTCGGGGTTTTCATCAAAAGCGGTGTATAAATTATAGCACGATACCGATCCTTGATTTTCGAAATCCGGAACAACCCGAATGATCTCGTCAGGACCATTTTCCCGTTTTACCCAGGCTTTGGCCTCGGTTATTAATTCAATATTCTTTGTCATACTAAAACATTATCGGCTATGTAATTAGATGGAATAAACCTTTAAGACATCGTTTTATAATCCAGCTCCGTCAAATCCTTTACTGATCCAAAACCTATTACATCATTGATCACTTTTTCGTCAGTCATTTCTATGGCGCGTATCAGTTTGTCGGAGCCAAATCGGTCCTTTATTTCGTGCATGGTTTTAAAGGCCGTTTCCTTGCGGTCCATATCCTCAAACAGGCTGTACAGCACATTGGTGTTATTCACAAAATTGGTGACCGCTACCCGCATCTGAGTAATGTCATTGTTAAATACGGGGCCGGAACCGCTCAGTTTCTCAAACTTATCCACCCGCAAGCGGATCATCCGCATCAGGCTGATGGCATCCTGCACCGGGATGGTAATGGTAAAGCCATCGTCCCAGCGGGTACCATCCTCATAACGGGCGGTAAAAGCGATGGCTTTGCAATTGAACTTGTGTTTTACCATTCGTTTTTCGAGCGTAAGGCAAAGGGTCATAAACAGTTGGTCGATATAGTTCATGCTTTTGCGCTTTTCGGCAGATATCTGCCGCATGGCCTGCATCCCCCGGTAATCGTGAGCCACAATATTGGTTTCGATAAAGTTGAGCCGGTAATGCCAGAAAACGCCCTCGATACCTTTAAATATAGCTTTTAAACGATGGGGCCCGGCATGGCGCATTTCCAATGGGGTATTTATTCCGGCACGTTCCAGCCGGTACGCCATATTGCCACCTATGCCCGGTAGGTCGCCCAACTTTAACCGACTTAAAACTTCGTCAATGTTTTGTGGTGTGATCAGCATGATACCGTCACCTTTTTTACCTAAAACCGAGCCTAATTTTGCCAGGAAAGCATTTGGAGCGATACCGATGGAACAGGTGAGCCAGTCGCCCACATTGGTTAAAATATCCTGCTTGATCAACTTTGCCACAGAAACAGGGTCTTTGTATATATATTCATAATTGCCGAGGTTGATGATAGCCTCATCGATGCTTTTGGGCACCACATCCTGGCAATAGTTTTTCAGCAGGTTGATGATCTTTGTATGGTACTGCCGGTAGCGATCCGGGTTACTCTCCACAGGTACCAGGTCGGGGCATACTTTCATGGCATCGTTCAGACGCATCCCGGCTTTTAAGCCGCGCGCTTTTGCCTCGGTTGATAATGATATCACGCAGCCATACTTCCCGGTATACACACAAACGCCTACGGGCCGGTTGCGCAGCCAGTAGTTTACCTGCTGCTCGCACCGGGCGAAAAAGCTGTTCATATCAATAAACAGTACGCGTGCTTCTGTTTTTACCTGTATTGAATTTTGGTTCACTATACAAATATTGCTAATATATTTAGTATTTGCAATATTTATTTTTAGTGAAATGGAATATCCTCAAAGATTTGACAACTTTTTAAAAGTTGTCAAATCTAATTACAGCCTTATGCAGAATAATGCAGGGAGGATATTTAAGAAATAAGTTATTGGATTTTAAAGCAGTGTCGAAATTATAAAAGATTATTGTTTTATAACTGCTTCCATTTCTGGTTTATCGGTTGAAACGGGATGATTTTTATCCTTGTGAACGCCTGAGGGAATCCTGAATGAGAACTCGCTTCCAACGCCTTGCTGACTGCTCACCCAGATCTCGCCGTTGCATTTTTCGATCAGGTCTTTGCAAAAGAGTAAACCCATTCCTGTCCCGGATTCATTATGAGTGCCTGTTTTACTGTCAACTTTAGTTTTGAACAGTTTTTCAGATCGTTCTGTTGTCATACCCATTCCGGTATCTCTGATACTGATAATAATATGCTGGTCTTCCTGTTTAGCAGAAACTTCAATAACATCATTCGTGGTTGAAAACTTTATCGCATTCGTTATCAGGTTGCGTACAACTATCCTTACAGAATTTGGATCGGCCAGCGCGGTTATTTTATTCGGAACATGTTCAATTAAACTGATCCCTTTTTGCGCCGCCTGTTCGTGATGGCTTTCTACTTCAAGAGCGCAAACCTTTTTAACAGAAAAACTCTTTACTGATTTGTCAAAATTGTCCATCTGGCTGTTGATCCAGAATAATAAAGTATCCAGAAAATCAGAAGTATATTCCAATTTCTTTAAAACGGAGGGGATCATATCCAATAACTCCTGGTGCGATATGGATTCATCCTGTAAAAGATCAAATAAACCCCTTAAAGTACTTAGCGGTGCGCGAAGGTCATGAGCCAGGATAGCGATGAGGCGATCCTTTAAAGTGTTCAGTTCATTTAGTTTTATGGTTTGTTCATCAAGGTGTCCCTTTTGCTTTATCACCACTATATTTTTGTTTTTTAATAACCTATTGATCTTTAGCTGTTTCCGTTTTTGCATATAATAAATACCCGAGATAATGACCATGGCTATTATGATGATCAGGAAGATCAGATTGGTCAAACGCTCAAAACGGGTATTTTCCCGGTATAGCAACTCCCTGTCGTGCGCTTGTTGTGCAAGCAAACGTTGTTTTACAGAAAAACTAAGTTCAAAATTATAGGAGGTTAATTTTTGTATGCTTTCATTGTTTTTTAACCCGTTCTTTGAGTCGATATACTCATTTAATAACCGGTATGCTTCACTGGTGTTACCTAAGCCGGCAAGTGTTTTGCTCAGTTGGAGCGCGGCATTGGATCTGATTGACAGATTCCCCAATTTGATGGCAAGCTGCTCGCCCTGAACCGCATAAGGGTAAGCTTTTTTATATTCTTTTTCCAGATTATACATCGTCGAAAACCCGATCATGGCATAGGCCTGGTTATAGACAATTTTATACTTAATGCCGATCCTTAAAGAAGTATCAAGGTACCTGGCCGCTTTATCAAATTGACGCATATTTGCGTAGCACAATCCCAGGTCCGTATATACCGAACTTAGCCCGTCTTTGTCATTTTGTTTCTTCGCGATCTTGTTTGCTTTGTTCAGGTATTCGATAGCGGTATTATAATCGGCCTGGGCCAACAGTACTTCACCAATATTTTCATTAATTGTTCCTAAAGCCTGCAGATTATTGGTACCCTCAAAAATGGCAATGGATTTTTTAAAGTACTCCAGCGCATTGGGATATACTTCCATATTTTGCAGGATCACCCCGATATCATTATAAAGCTCGGCAGAAGGTATTTTGTAATGGTTTTTTACAGCGATGAATAACGCCTCGTAATAAAAGTCGAGCGATTTTGACAATTTACCTTCACTGAAATAAACGATACCAATGTTTTTATAGCAATCGGTCAAAATACGCTCATCCCCGATCTGTTTATCGATACTAAGCGCCTTATTCATGTAATCCATCGCGGTTGAATAATTTGCCAGTAAAGTAAACATCTTCCCATACAGGATGTAACAGGCCGATAAGCCGCTCTGGTCTTTCTGTTGTTTGTAAATAACTATTGCTTTATCAAAGTTTTCGATGGCCTCTGCTGATTTACCTTTAAAATAATCAACATGCGCTTCTAACACCAGCCCATCGGCTAAACCTTTTTGGTAATTAATTTTTCGGGAGAGGGTTATGTTTTTTTCTGCATAATAGTAAGTGCTATCGGGATCAGAAGTAAAGAAAGCGGCGGCCTTTTTATTTAAATGATTTATAGTTGAGGTATCCGGTATTGTGGATGCTAAAGCAGTCAGGCTGCTTAAAAGAGCCACAAAAAACAACTGGATGATTACAAGATATCTCAAAGTCAACTATATAATTAATTCTTTAAAACAAGAAATAGGTTTTGGTTTATACGATGGAATTATAAAATAAGTTTAATTCAATCAATGGTTTTTATGTTTTAATTAGAAATTTAAATCGCATAAAAAAATTATAGAGATTGATTTAAAGGAACAGATAAATTCATTAAATATTGCCTATAAGGAATCTTTTGTCATAATGGTTAATGTCATCTAAACAGGTAATTGAGTCCGGTTAGCCTGTGATTTACACCTAGCAAATAGATAATATGTCAAAGAACAATTCAATTAGTTTCACAACTAATTATATATGATGGAATGCCGGCCTGCTCGTTAGCAGAAGACATGTTGGTTTAAAAAAACTTAGCTATTTGTCGCACGGGTTTAATTGGGCGGACAAAAATGGGCATGTTTAACCCGGTACCACTATGCGGCCATTAAATAGGCATCATGGGGATATATACAAATTTACGAAAGCAGGTTGGATAAAGTACTGACACTGTTTTGTCAGTACTTTATTAGTTAATTGGGTGGGATGCAGATAACGGGTTATTCGCCGCGTTTCAAACTGTATTTTTCTATTTTGCTATACAGGTGACTGCGCTGGATATCAATATCATCGGCCGTTTTTGATACGTTCCAGTTGTTCTTTTCCAGCTTGAATTTAATGTATTCGCGCTCGGCATAATCTTTATACTCCTGGAAGTTGGCAAACTGGTTGAAATCTGTTTGAGGGGCCGCCGCTGCACCATTTGCAACGTGGGCAGGGGCCGATGGATTGGCAAAAGCTTTTACATCATTGTCAGTGATCACTTTATCACTCAGGATGATCAGGCGTTCCACCATGTTCCTTAATTCGCGGATGTTGCCTGTCCATGGCAGTTCTTTAAGCGCATCCAGTGCCGAATCCGATATTTTTTTCGATGGCATACCGTAATCATTGCATATCTCGTCAATAAAATTCTGTGCTAACAGGGCAATATCATCTTTACGCTCAGAAAGCGGTGGTACGTGTATCAAAATAACACTTAGGCGATGGTAAAGGTCCATACGAAAATTACCGGCTTCAATCTCTTTCAGCAGATCTTTATTGGTTGCCGCTACTACACGCACGTTAACCTCAATTTCTTTTTCGCCACCTACACGGGTTATCTTATTTTCCTGCAATGCGCGCAATACTTTAGCTTGTGCCGATTGGCTCATGTCGCCGATCTCGTCCAAAAAAAGTGTGCCGCCGTCGGCTGATTCAAATTTGCCGATACGTTGCTTTACCGCGGAGGTAAATGACCCTTTTTCGTGCCCGAATAGTTCACTCTCTATTAATTCAGAAGGGATAGCTGCACAGTTTACCTCGATGAGAGGCGATTTGGAGCGACTGGACTTTTCGTGCAGCCAGCGCGCTACCAATTCTTTTCCGCTGCCGTTAGCGCCGGTTATTAATACACGGGCATCAGTAGGGGCCACGCGTTCAATGGTTTCTTTTATTTTTACAATAGGCTGTGAGTTGCCCAGAATAGCACGGACCTTTGATACCTGGCGCTTTAATACTTTGGCTTCGGTAACCAGGCTGCCCCTGTCTAATGCGTTGCGCACGGTGATCAGCAGGCGATTCAGATCGGGTGGTTTCGATATAAAATCAAACGCTCCCTTTTTACTGGCCTCTACAGCGGTTTCCACCGTTCCATGGCCCGATATCATGATAAACGGCAGGTCGGGCTTAAATGCAAGTCCTTCTGAAAGTACTTCCATCCCGTCCATCCGGTTCATCTTAATGTCGCAGAGGACAAGGTCGTAATCATTTTTTTCTATCAGTTCAATCCCATCGATGCCATTGTCCACATCCTCAACCTGGTAATCTTCATATTCCAATATCTCGCGCAGGGTGTTGCGGATAGACCGTTCATCATCAATAATTAAAATTTTAGCCATGTTATAGTATAAAGTAGCGTGGTAATATTAACGCACTAAGGTAGAAGAATTGTATAGAAAAATAAACACTTTTTTAATTGTAAAAAAACAACCCCTTCCTGTGAACAGGAGAGGGGTTGTTTTCCAGCAGCAAAGCTATAAGCCGGGTTCTGTTTTATCCTGTTGCCAGGATAATTTCTATCATTGATCTGATCCTGTCATCGCTGACAGTCTTAAGCAACCTACCCATCCTGGTTATCCGCTAACTAGCGGATTAGAAGCGAGCAGCTTCGGTCCAGGACCTATTTGGTCTTTCAACTCCTGAGGTTTACCGCGATCCCGGTCGCCCGGAAAAGCCGTGAGCTCTTACCTCACGTTTTCACCCTTGCCCGCCGTGAAGCGGGCGGTTTATTTTCTGTGGCACTTTCTGTCGCCGGCTGTCGGCGCCTTCCCGTTAGGAAGCAGGATGCTCTGTGTTGCCCGGACTTTCCTCCCCCAGCTTGGGGCCGGGAGCGATAGAACGTTTTGCGGTGTAAAGGTAGATATAAATGTGCGAATGTGCGGATATGCAAATTTGCAGACGATGACGTTAGCTTAGGTATTCATTTCAGATACGCCTCAACATCGTCTGCCAATGAATTCTCCTGATAGCGATATACAGCCCAAAACCAAATGATGCAGACGGGAATTATCCCCAATGGCCATAGAGATAATTCAGATACCCCTGTTGAAAGTAGAATAATGATAAAAATTACTTCCAACAACATCAAAAAAATCAATTCAATTCTTAATCTTGTAGTAAACATCAAAATGGTATTCTCGCCGTCCCGGGTAAATGTGAGATAAACCTTTATACCATCAAAAAGAATCCCTGAACTACCTACACCAAAGGAAATCTTAGCAAGGATTTTATAGTTTTCGTCATTTAATTTCTTAACCTTAAAGTCATTGTTAGAGTACAATTTGGATATTATTATATCTGCTGGTTTCCTGATCACAATTTGCCTATGAAGTAGGATACGATTAAATGCGCCCATTAATTATAAAATTTAGTGCAACTAAGATACTTTTTAATAGATCAGTTGCATTTACTTAGGTCAGTATCAACCTGGTCGACTGGAACGGTACCCAGTTTATTGCCAAACGAATTGCCGACATAGGTTATTACCTGGGCAAGTTCCATTGTGGTGAGTTCATTGGCAGGCATTACATCGTCGAACGTTTTGCCTTTAATGATTATGGCTCCTTTTAGGCCCGATTTGATAGCGCAGGCCAATGCAGCTTTATTGTTTTTTAGGTAGACTGAATCTGTTAGCGGAGGGATAAGTGAAGACAGCCCCTCGCCATTGGCGCCGTGGCAATTTTGGCAATGTGATTGGTACACTTCCACCCCGGCGGAGTAATAACGTTTAAATTCGATAGTTTGCTCGCTTTCGCAGGATACGATAAAAAGGATAATGATGGCTAAAATAAATCCGATGATCTTTAATTTCATTGGGCAATCACCTGGTCTGGCTCGTTTTGCAATTCTTTTATATCGGCGATAAGCTGGTCAACCTGTTTGGGATCAGTGCCATCATAAGCTCCTCTTACCCGTTTTTGCTTATCGATCAACAGGAATGAACCATCATGTATAAATTGTTGTTTGGCATCTTCCTCAGGTTTGCGTACCAAATAGCTTTCAGATAGTTTATAAATACTATCCTTTTTGCCCTGCAAAAACCACCAGGTATTACCAGACAGCCCCAGTTTATCGGCATATTTTTTTAAAACAGGCACGCTGTCATGCTTTGGGTCGATGGTGTAGGAGATGATCTTAAAATCACCAGTGCTTTTAAATGCATTATATACACTCAGCATATTGCGGTGCATAATGGGGCAAATAGACGGGCAGGTGGTAAAAAAGAAATCGGCTACATAAATATTTCCGTCGAGGCTTTTATTACTGATACTGTCGCCGTACTGGTTTACCGTTTTAAACTTCGAGATGGTTTGGTAAAGGGTATCAGTCACACTTTTACCATCCACGGTTTTTGTAATAGGTTTACGGTTACCGTAAATTGGTAAAACTTTTTTATCGTTTGAGTTGAGCTTACAGGCACTCCATAAAGTCACAACCAAAAGCCCTAATGCCAGTTTTCTCATTTTGCTTTTTTATTAGAAAGGTATGTAGTTGATTCCTTTATGGCGACATTCATCTGTGAATCAACAGCCATGATCTGTTTTTTCTGATCGCTGTAATATTTCATGATATCATCGTGTGATTTTCCTACAAAATCAGGCTTGAAATTATTCATCCATGTTTCCATAGCTTCCTCCGCTGCCTGAAGTTTGGTATCAAAAGCCTTGATGTTTGTTTTCTCGGCTGTGTCTTTAGCCGGAAGTTTTACTAAGCTATCCAGCTGCATTTTGTTTTTCATCAAAGCTTCGTCGCTGCCCATTACCTTATCATGCACTTTTAATAATTCGTCCAGGAGATCTTTTTCCTGCTTTTTGGTATCTGAACAACTACTTAATGTTAATCCAATAAATGCTGCTATCAATAATTTCTTCATACTTGTTTATTTCTGGTTTCAAAATTAGCATTAATATATCACAGTCCTTTAATTCTGAGATAGGCTATATAATCCGTATTGGGCAGGGTATCGACCCCGTCAAATTTTAACTGCTGCCCGGTCTGTGCCCGGTGATGTGTGCCGTGGTTGATCACATGCGTTAAAATATCGATCAGCTTGTTTTCGAAAGGATCGCCCTTTAAGCTTTTGTAGCTGATTGACGTCTCCAAATCATCAGGACTTAAATAATCCAGGAAATTTATCCAGGCGCGGTGATTATCATTGATCAGTTGCTCAAGGGTATCAGTCTTCCAATCAGGCCATAATACCTGGCCGGTAACCTGTTCGCCTTTACACCGGCTTAACCATACTTGTTGAGCAGAAAGTAAATGGGCCATTAGCCCAACAGCCTTTCCGGCGTTATTTGCTTTGATGATGGTTTCGGCAATAAGCAGGTTCGCATACTTGTCATAATTGAACAATTGGATGAAGTGATCTTTCATGTTTCAAAAGTAAATAACTGAACAAATATCTGCTTCAATATTTATCTCATCTGAATGAAATTTTATCATTCAAGATTCAGCGGGGTTAAACTTTTAAGCAATATTGTTAATGAAAACATAATGTAATTTTTACTGTAACATCATATAGCACAATTACTTTTACTATCGTAAAATCATAAGTTATGAAATTCATATCAAAATTGATCCAGAGTTTTCGTGAGTGGATGGTGCTGAAAAGCATGAGGTCGACATTTATTCACTAAGCTTTTGTTTGCTTATCTTTTCTTTTATCCAATAATATTGTACAATTTGGGGTTCATATTATTGCCGGTTATTGGTCAGCCTATGCGGCCTTTAATAATTGGTGATACAGTATGCGGATAATCATCTATGAACCAAATTAACAGAGCTCTTTTCGGTGCCGATTTTCAATGGGGGGTTTCAACAGCTGCATTCCAGATAGAGGGTGCCCACACTGCTGACGGCAAAGGTGAATCGATATGGGATGCTTTTACCAATAAAAAAGGCAAAGTACGCGATGCCCACCGAGCTGATGTAGCCTGTGACTTCTACAACAACTACCAGGCTGATATAGACCTTATTAAACAGCTGAATATACCAAATTTCAGATTTTCCATTTCATGGACACGTATATTGCCAAACGGAATCGGCGCTGTAAACCAGGCAGGTATTGATTACTATAACCGGATCATTGATTATTGCCTTTCCAAAGGTATTGAACCCTGGCTTACTGTTTATCACTGGGATCTGCCGCAGGTATTGGAAGATAAAGGCGGCTGGACAAACCGCGATATTATCCAATGGTTTACCGAATATACCGCAGTTTGTGCCCAGCATTTTGGCGACAGGGTGAAGTATTGGATGGTGATGAATGAACCCTCGGTATTCTCTGGCGCTGGTTATTTTTTCGGTATACATGCGCCGGGACGTACCGGAATGAAAAACTTTTTACCTGCTATTCATCATATTGTTTTGAGCATGGCTGCCGGGGCCAAAAAGCTGCGCGAATTATTGCCGGACGCGGAAATTGGAACTACATTTTCGTGTTCGCACATAGAACCGCGATCAAACAGTAAAAGAGATATTAAAGCGGCTGATGTAGCTGATGCTTTGGTGAACCGCTTATTTATTGAACCCATATTGGGGTTGGGTTATCCGGTGAGTGATATCCCTGTGTTAAAGGGGCTTGAAAAATATTACCAGCCGGGCGATGAACAAAACATGCACTTTGATTTTGATTTCATCGGCCTGCAGAATTATACCCGTGAAATTGTAAAGTATTCGTTTTTTACGCCTTACATAAGCGCCAGCCTGGTAAAAGCAAAAGACAGGAACGTGCCCACTACTGTAATGGGTTGGGAGGTATATCCGCCTGCCATTTATCATATCCTGAAGAAGTTTGATGCCTATCCGCAGATCAAAAATATACTGATCACAGAGAACGGCGCAGCTTTCCCGGACGAGTTAATTGATGGTCAGATTAATGATACTAAACGCACCGAATACATCGAGGCTAATTTGCAACAAGTACTAAAAGCCAAACAGGAAGGCTGCAAAGTAAACGGCTATTTTGTGTGGACGCTGACCGATAATTTTGAATGGGCCGAAGGATACCACCCACGTTTTGGATTGATCTACGTTGATTTTGATACGCAGGAGCGTATTGTTAAGGCATCGGGAAAGTGGTATGCTGATTTTTTAAAGTAGAGACGCAATGTATTGCGTCTCTACGATTTTATCTATTGAAATGCATTCTCCCCAGTAATATCCATGCCGGTGATCAGCAAATGGATATCATGGGTGCCTTCATAAGTAATTACCGATTCCAAATTCATCATGTGGCGCATGATAGAATATTCGCCGGTTATACCCATGCCTCCAAGTATTTGTCTTGCCTCGCGGGCTATGGTGATGGCCGTTTCCACACTATTTCTTTTTCCCATTGATATCTGGGCAGGGGTGGCACGGTTCTCATTCTTCAATGTTCCCAAACGCCAAACCAATAACTGGGCCTTGGTTATTTCGGTGATCATTTCGGCCAGTTTCTTTTGCTGTAGCTGGAAACCGGCTATCGGTCTGCCAAATTGTACGCGCTCTTTAGCATAACGAAGAGCGGTATCATAACAATCCATCGCTGCGCCTATCGCGCCCCATGCAATACCATAACGCGCCTGGTTCAAACAGCCCAACGGGCCTTTTAAGCCAGATACATTCGGTAATATATTTTCTTTAGGGATTTTTACGTGATCAAAAACCAACTCACCGGTAGCTGATGCCCTTAACGACCATTTATTATGGGTTTCGGGTGTGGTGAATCCTTCCATACCGCGCTCTACGATCATGCCGCGTATTTTGCCTTCTTCATCCTTCGCCCACACAATGGCTATATCCGCAAACGGTGAATTGGATATCCACATTTTTGCACCGTTAAGGATATAATGGTTGCCGGCATCCTTAATATTGGTGGTCATGCCGCTTGGATTGGAACCGTGATCGGGTTCTGTCAACCCAAAACAGCCGATCAGTTCACCCGCGGCTAACTTGGGGAGATATTTTTTCTTTTGTTCTTCTGAGCCATAAGCATAAATAGGGTACATCACTAATGAACCCTGTACCGAAGCAGTCGACCTGATGCCAGAATCGCCACGCTCAATTTCCTGCATAATAATGCCGTAGGAGATATAATCCAAACCCGCACCGCCATATTCAACAGGTACAGTTGGGCCAAATGCGCCTATTTCGGCAAGGCCCTTAAGCAGTTGTTTTGGAAATTGCGCTTTCTGGGCGTAATCTTCAATGATGGGGCTAAGTTCTTTTTTTACCCAGTCCCTCACAGTTGCACGTATTAATTTATGCTCATCAGTAAGCAATTCATCTATCTGGAAATAATCCGGTGATTCAAATAAGTCGGTTTTAGCCATAAAAAATACAATTGGTTGGGCAAAGATAGGGTTTTCCCATCAAGCGTTTTCTTCCTGTCAAGTGCTGAAACAGGCAGATTTGGCAAAAAGTTGGGCTAACTTGTTTAAACCTATTTTTTTCGTAAAAAAAAAATTATTAGCCGGTCAACTAATCCGGTTCAATCCAACCAAATCAACTACTTTTGAAAGATGATCACTGTAGCATTACAAGGCGCTGAGTTTTTTGCAAGGCACGGGTTTTATCCTGCCGAGCAGGTTTTGGGTGGTAAATTTATGGTTGATGCATCTGTCGGCTTTATACCGGTTGGCGAATTGAACGAGGATAATTTAGCCAATACGGTAAATTACGAACAGCTGTACGCCATTATTGAGCTGCAAATGCAGCAGCCCAAAAAGCTGATAGAAACATTGGCACAGGCTATTATTGATGAGATAAAAGCGCAACACCCTGATATTGAAACAATAACAGTGGTGATCAAAAAACTAAACCCACCAATGAAGGGCAAGGTGGCCTATTCGAGCGTTAGCATTACTTATAATAAACCCGGAAATGGAATTTAATAAAATAACAGGGGAACTATTATCAGCTATAAAATTGATCGTAGGTGAGGACGCGGTACTCACCACTCATGATGGCATGGAAAAATACAGCCATGATGAAACGGAAGATCTGCATTATTACCCTGAAGTAGTAGTTAAACCCAAATCGCCGCAGGAGGTTTCAGCATTGATGAAGCTTTGCAATGAGCATTTGATCCCGGTAACGCCACGTGGAGCAGGCACGGGGTTAAGCGGCGGGGCATTACCCGTTAAAGGCGGTGTGCTTTTGGCTATGGAGCGCTTCAATCATATTTTAAATATCGATGAAGAAAGCCTACAGGCTACTGTAGAACCCGGTGTGATCACTGAAGATTTTATGAACGCGGTTGCCGCTAAAAACCTGCTTTACCCGGTTGACCCGGCCAGCAAAGGCAGTTGTTTTATAGGTGGAAATGTGTCGCATGGTTCAGGCGGACCGAGGGTGGTAAAATACGGTACCATCCGCGAATATATATTGAACCTGGAAGTGGTTTTGCCCAATGGTGAGATCATCTGGACAGGGGCAAACACACTAAAGTATGCCTCGGGTTATAATTTAACCCAGTTGATGATCGGCTCGGAAGGAACATTAGGGATTATCACCAAAATTGTGGTCAAACTGATACCCTTACCGACGCAGGATGCGCTGATGCTGGCATCGTTCAGTACCAATGAAGCAGCTTGTGCTGCGGTGTCTGCAATTTTCAGGGCTGGTATCATTCCCTCGGCATTGGAATTTATGGAGCGAAAAGGGTTGGAGTGGGTGATCAAATTCGACGGCATTAATTTTGAATTGAAGGATGGCATCGAAGCCTTTTTGCTGATAGAAGTTGATGGAACCAACCCCGATGTGATTTTTACCGACTGCGAACGGATCAATACTGTTTTGGAGCAATTTGATTGTAAGGATGTATTGTTTGCAGACACATCGGCTCAAAAAGAAGAATTATGGAGGCTGAGGCGCACAATGTCGGTGTCTGTAAAATCAAATTCTGTTTATAAGGAGGAGGATACGGTTGTTCCCCGGGCTAAATTGCCGCAATTAATTAAAGGGATAAAAGAGATCGGTGTCCAGTATGGATTTGAATCAGTTTGTTACGGCCATGCAGGTGACGGCAACCTGCACGTAAATATTATCAAGGGCAGCATGAGCGATGATGACTGGCACAACAAATTAAAAGACGGCATACGTAAAATATTTGAACTAACTGTATCTTTAGGGGGTACATTATCCGGCGAACACGGTATAGGCCTGGTACAAAAGGAATTTATGCCGATCAAATACTCAAACGTTCATTTTGAGTTATGGCGCGGGATAAAAAATGTATTTGATAAAAATGGGATTTTGAATCCGGGGAAGATATTTTGAACACGATTTTGTGATTTCAAGGATTTACAGGATTAATGAAAATTCAATACTTTCGGACTAAATTATAATTAAAAATGCCTTTAGAATTCGGTATAGCTCCTAATGACCTCATCAAAGTAGGTATTGCTATTTTATGCGGTGCTATGCTTGGTTTTGAGCGTCAGTATAAAAATAAAACCGCTGGGTTCCGTACCATTATACTGATCTGTCTCGGGTCCACTATTTTTACCATGATCTCTCAACGGGCAGGGCAGGGAGTTAATATCAACCTGGTTACCGGTGTGGGATTTATTGGCGCTGGTGTTATTTTTAAAGATAATATTTCAGTCAACGGGCTCACTACTGCCGCAGTGATCTGGGTAGCAGCCGCCATCGGGATGGCTAACGGGGCAGGAAATTATACCCTGTCGCTCATATCAACCGTGCTCACTTTACTAGTGCTGTGGCTGTTCCATTTTTTTGAAGATTACCTGGACAAAGTGCATCACGAAAAACTGCTGTCAGTTGTATTTAACAGCACGAACTTTGAGCATCTGGAATTACTCGAGGATATTATCCATAATCACCACCTTAAATATCAAATAAGGCTTGTCAATAAAAAAGATGATTGTTTGCAGGCCGCCATATTTGTAACAGGGCACAAAAATAATATCGCCAAACTGGATGAAAAGCTTTTGACAATGCCGGAGATAAAGGCTTTTTGAGCCTTACCCCAACCTCTCTCCAAGGGAGGGGGACTAATAAGCTTTTAAAGTCCTCTCCTTGCGCCATCGCTAAAGCGGCATGTGGTTGGAGGGGATTACTCACATGGTTAATTATTATTTTTGGCGTTCATGAAGGCTTCGCCGTTTAGGTGAGGCTATACGTTTTGCTTATACTTGCATACTAAACATTATGATACTAATAATTGATGACGATATTGCTGTACGCACCTCCCTGCTGCTGCTATTAAAAAACGAAGGCTACAACGCGGAAGGGACACCGTTGCCCGGCGAAGCTTTATCGATCATTAAAAAGAAAAGCCCGGAACTGATCCTGCTCGATCTGAACTTTTCTATTGATACATCAGGTGCAGAAGGAATGAACTTGCTGGGTCGTATCAAACAGGTAGACCCGGCGATCCCAATCATATTAATTACTGGCTGGGGAAGTATTGAACTGGCGGTAAAGGGGATGAAGCTGGGCGCTAACGATTTTATCAATAAGCCCTGGAGCAACGAACATTTATTGCAATCGGTTAAAACTTTGATCGACCTTCAGGATAAAAAAGCCGAACACCGTACCCGGAAGCAATTGGACAGCAAGTATAATTTTCAGCATATTATTGGCGAAGACGCAAAGATGCTGGACATACTGGAAACCATTGGCCGTGTTGCAGGTACAGATGCTTCTGTATTGGTAATGGGTGAAAGCGGAACGGGTAAAGAATTGATCGCCGAGGCTATACATCAGAACAGCCTGCGCCGTAATAAGCCATTTATCAAAGTGAACTTGGGCGGTATTTCTACCTCGCTGTTTGATAGCGAAATGTTCGGTCATGTGCGTGGCGCTTTTACCGATGCCCGTTTTGATAGGGTTGGCCGTTTTGAAATGGCTAATAAAGGGACAATCTTTTTAGATGAGATAGGCGATTTAGATGCCAGCAGCCAGGTAAAGTTGTTGAGGGTATTGCAGGATAGAACCTACGAGGTATTAGGCAGCAGCCGTACCAAAACTGTTGATGTGCGTATAGTTTGCGCCACCAATAAAGATTTGAATGAAATGGTTAGCCGAACTACTTTCAGGGAGGATCTTTTATACCGTATCAACCTCATCACGGTTTATCTGCCCGCCTTGCGCGAGAGGCCGAAAGATATTCCATTGTTAGTCAATTTTTTCATTAATAACTTAAAGGAGATATATAATCGCCCCAAATTATCTGTAGCAACCAGTGCTATGAAATGGCTGCAAAGTTTGCCGCTGCCAGGTAATATCAGGCAGTTGAAAAACCTGGTGGAGCGCTCTATCCTTGTAAGCAAAAAGGATATATTGGATATAGAGGATTTTCGTTCGCAGCTGGAATTATCCCCGGTAAAAAAGGGTAATTTAGCCTTGCCGGGGGTAGGTGCGATAACACTGGAAGAAATGGAGGTCGAGATGATCAAACGGGCGCTTGAGTATCATAAAAATAAGATTGCAAGGGCGGCAAAATCATTAGGACTTACACGCAGCGCCCTATACCGCAGGCTGGATAAATACCAGATACCATACGATGAAGCTGAGGACTAAGTACCTATTATTTGTTATCACCCTGCACCTGACTGCCCTGGTGCTTACCTGGTTTATTTTTCAAGAGAACAGGATCTATTTCATTGCTTCGGAGGTATTTATATTGATCTCGATAGCTGTTTCATGGAATCTGTATAACCAATTGATACAGCCCCTGAAATCATTAATGCAGGGAGTGGATGCTATAAAGGACAAGGACTTTAATGTAAAATTTATCCCTACAGGCAAATATGAGGTCGATCAGTTGATAGACGTGTATAACCAGATGATGGATCATCTGCGTTACGAGCGCACTTTGCAGGAAGAGCAGCATTTTTTCCTTGAAAAACTGATTCATACATCACCTACCGGGATCATCATCCTGGATTATGATGAGCATATTCAACAAATTAATCCGAAGGCAATGGAAATTCTATCAATTGATGAAAAGGGCCTCACCGGTAATTCAGTTAATGACCTGCCTGATGATTTTCTGAAACACATTAATGATTTGCGTTCAGGCGAGACAAAGATCATCAAGTTGGGCGGCGCCACTACTTATAAACTGCAACGAGCCAACTTTATAGATCGTGGCTTTTCGCGTGATTTTATCATGATAGAGGAATTGACCGCTGAAATACTTGCTGCTGAGAAGAATGTTTATGGTAAAGTGATCCGCATGATGGCGCATGAGGTGAACAATACCATCGGCCCTGTAAATTCCATTATTCAATCCACTCTTAAAACAGACCCGCTTTGGGAAGGGCATCACTCGGACACTTTAAAAGATGCGTTGCAGGTAGCGCTTGATCGTAACCAGAACCTCAACCTGTTTATGCGCAATTTTGCCGACCTGGTAAAACTGCCCCAGGCTAATAAAAAGCGCATCGATCTTAACCACCTGATTATTTCTGTTTCCAAATTAATGGAGATCAACGCATCCGAAAAGGATGTCAAATTGGTATTAGAAACAGGGACAGAGCCATTTTACATCCCTGCGGATGAGCAGCAAATGGAGCAGGCGCTCATCAATATTGTTAAAAACGC
>JABDFM010000034.1 GCA_013286565.1 Bacteroidota bacterium | reverse complement strand
TAAAATTCTGGAAATGCTTCCAGGCATCTGGATGATACTTCTGCATATCGTGGATCACAATAGGGTTAATCCTCGAAAATATTTCCTCAGAACATTTCATCATATTGATCATCTCTTCGATCACATTGCCCGATTTGCTGATAATGGAACACATCTGGTCCTCATCTTCCTGCAGCTTCTTTTTTACCAGGGCAATCACCAACTCGTTTTTATCTTTAAAAAACTGGTAGATGGTTTTCTTCGACATACCCAGGTGTTTGGCTATATCATCCATGGTGACGCTCTTGATCCCTGCCTTTAAAAAAAGCTCCTCGCCACCTAATATTATTCTTTCGCTTTGACTCATTGACTTATGAAGTCAAAACTATGGAAACATTTTTTGATTTCAAAGTTTCCTGTTTATTTATTATTTTTATTATTTTCCGATGACATTTCTCTTCTATCGGCAGATGCTGTAATAGGGTTTAAAGGTTAATTTATCAAACTGCTACTGCTACTTTCAACTGCAACTAATAAAGAACTGCTACTGAATTTGTACCTTTGTAAAAATTCAAGTTAAATGGCTCTTACTCCTCTTTCAGCTATATCGCCTATTGATGGCCGTTATCATCATACTACATCCGCACTCGCTAATTACTTCTCAGAATACGCACTGATCAAATACCGGGTATTTGTGGAGATCGAATATTTTATCGCCTTGTGCGAACACCCTTTGCCACAATTACAGGATTTTGATAAAAAAGTATCAGAAAAGTTACGCGGCATTTATCAAAATTTTTCTGAGAAGGATGCGGAGAGTATAAAGGAGATAGAAAAAATAACCAACCACGATGTTAAAGCGGTTGAATATTTTATAAAAAAAGAATTTGATAAACTTGGATTAGAGAAATATAAAGAGTTCATCCATTTTGGATTGACCTCACAAGATATCAACAATACTGCTATACCCTATTCTTTCAGGCTGGCTATTGATGAAACTTACATCCCTGTATTCCATGAGTTGGTTAACCTGTTAAAAAAGTATGCAGCAGACTGGGACAAACTCCCCATGCTGGCACACACACATGGCCAACCGGCCTCTCCTACCCGTTTAGGTAAGGAGATACAGGTGTTTGTGGAACGCTTTGAAAATCAGTTTATCCTATTGAGGCAAATCCCCTATTCTGCCAAATTTGGTGGGGCTACAGGCAATTTCAACGCGCATAACGTTGCTTATCCCGGCATTGATTGGAAATCATTTGGGAATAATTTTGTGAACACTATTTTGGGGTTGAACCGTTCACAATACACTACTCAAATTGAGCACTATGATAATTTCGCTGCCCACTGTGATGCACTGAAACGGATCAACAATATCCTGATCGACCTTGACCGGGATATGTGGGCCTATATTTCCATGAACTATTTCAAGCAGGCCATTAAAGCCGGCGAGATTGGCTCGTCAGCTATGCCGCACAAAGTAAACCCGATAGATTTTGAAAACTCAGAAGGTAACCTGGGGATAGCCAATGCTTTATTTGAGCACCTGGCAGCTAAATTGCCTATATCACGCCTGCAACGCGATTTGACCGACTCAACTGTATTACGCAATATAGGCGTACCTATGGCCCATACGCTGATCGCCATCAAATCAACTATCAAAGGCTTGAATAAATTATTACTTAATGAGCCTGCAATTAATGCCCATCTCGAAGCCAACTGGGCAGTTGTTGCCGAAGCGATACAAACCATATTAAGGCGCGAAGACTATCCAAATCCTTATGAGGCATTGTTGGAGCTAACACGCACAAATGCACAGATCAATGCCGAAACTATTGCTGCGTTTGTGGAGACTTTGGAGGTAAGCGATGCAGTAAGGGCGGAAATTAAAAAGATAAGTCCATCTAATTATACAGGAATTTGATGTGCAAATTTCAAAAGTGCGGATGTGCAAATGCTCGTTAATTTGCACATCTGAAATCTGCATATTCGCACATTTAATGCGTCATGTTCAGGTCATAACTATTTAATAACCGTATTTAAATAAAAAACCTACCTAACTTTGTTAAGACTAATTAAAGATTAAGATGAATATCAGCGTATATACAGAATCGACCCCTAACCCGGCAACTATGAAGTTCATTGTGAACAAGTTGCTGATCAACGGCAGTGTTGATTATGCTACTAAAGAAAGTGCCGAAAAATCGCCTTTTGCAAAGGAATTATATAAATTTTCATTCGTTAACGGTGTTTTCTTCGCCAGCAACTTTGTTACGGTAACCAAAACCGAAGGCAGCGACTGGGATGATCTCCTACCAATATTAAAGGAATTTGTAAAAGGCGCGGTTGAATCTGAGTTAAAAGTTCAATTAGAAGAACAGGTTGAGGTGGATTTTGAAGGCACTGATGCCGAAAAGAAAATACAGCAGATATTGCAGGATTACGTTCGCCCGGCTGTAGAGCAGGATGGCGGCGCTATCACCTATAAATCATTCAACGAAGGTGTGGTAACTGTGGAGCTTCGCGGTTCATGCAGCGGATGCCCATCATCTACAGTAACGCTAAAAGCAGGAATCGAAAACCTGTTGAAACGCATGGTTCCTGAAGTTACCGAAGTGGTATCAGAAGCATTATAACACTAATTTTCACGAATTTAAAAACACTAATTACACGAATTGAAGCACAAGCTACAATTCGTGCAATTCGAATAAATTAGTGCAATACGTGTCTATTTAAAATATTTCTGGATTATCCCCAGCATCTCTCCTGTTATCTTCCCGTTGGTGGCTAATAACTCCCGGGTATCTAATACTTCGGTTCCGCCTTTGAAATTTACTACCTGCCCACCCGCTTGTCGTACGATCACAACACCGGCCGCAACGTCCCAGGCATTCAGGTTATATTCATAAAAAGCTTCAAAACGGCCGCAAGCAGTATATGCAAGGTCGACCGCTGCTGAACCAAGCCTGCGCAAGCCGTGGCAGCTTTTCATCAATTCGGTAAACAAGGCAATATAAGCGGCTTGCTTTTCAAAATCATAGTATGGAAAACCGGTGGCTATCAGGCTGGTGCTTACTGATGGGTTATTACTCACCTTAATTTCTTTACCATTCAGATATGCGGGTGCATCTTTCCAGGCATAAAAACACTCGTCCAGGTTGATCTCGTACACCACACCGAAAACCAGTTCATCATATTCTTTTAGAGCGATGCTGACCGAATAGGTTGGAACGCCATGGATAAAGTTGGTGGTGCCATCCAGCGGATCGATGATCCAATTGTAACGGTCTGATACTTTGGTGCTTGTTTTCTCTTCAGTTATAAATCCGCTTTGGGGCAATATCTTTTCCAAACCGGTAACGATCATCTTTTCGGCGGTCTTATCTACATAAGATACCATATCGTTTAAACCCTTGTATTCTATTTTGTCAGGATCAAAGCGCTTGCGTTCCTGCCTGATAAAGTCCCCGGCTTGCTTTGATACATCAACTACCTGGCTGGCTAAACTTTCAAGCTGCATGTCGTAATGATAAACTGAACGAAAACATTTTATGTATAAAATAGCTGGCGAAGAATAAACTACAGATCGCAATTACCCGCGCCGCATCAGGATCAAAATTAAGCTTTAAAATAAACAATTTAACAATGGACCAATTGGCAAAATATCCAACTATAGCTACAGAAATAAACCTGATAAATTGTTTTGAGGGCTTTGATTTGGATTCATTAAACACCACGTACCTGGTAATTAAAAAGTTAACGATCACCCCTAAAAAGAAGGATATCGCTAATGAAACTGTATAATTACCCAGTGTTAATGATAGTACCTGGTAGGTTTTACTTTCGAATATATTATGATAAAACAAATGAAAAGCTGAAACATCAACCAGTGCGCCTGTACCTGCGGAAAGCACAAATCTGAACACCTGGTTTTTCAACAGTTTGTGTGCGAGCGTCTGATCCGTCATATTTAGGATACGGCTTTTTTAGTCTTCATCCCCGTTGTTATTAAAACCATACCCCCTATGATCATACCTATTGAAATTAATTGTGCTTGAGGAAATGAAATTCCGAAAACGTGATATTGTGTATTTACCCGTATGAATTCGATCAGAAAGCGTTCAACTCCAGCCAATATCATATAGATCCCAAACATGATTCCAGGCACTTTGATCTTGCCCCTTATGCTCCACAAAAAGAAAAACAACAGGATACAAACCACCGATTCATAAAATGATGTCGGGAATACAGGATTATGCAGTACATGGCAGAACTTGCCGGCACAATTAGGCATCAGGTCACCCACGTCATTCACGTTATGAGGAAATTTAAAGGCCCACATCCAATCGGGCATCCAACTTAACCAATGAGGTTTAGGCGCCAGGTTATCAATACCCCAATCACCATCACCAGACATCTGGCAGCCAATACGGCCCACTCCATAAGCTAACATCATTCCAGGGCCGCCGATATCAAGCATAGTTAATGGTTTAATACCATGCTTGTAAGCAATATAGAGTACCGCAGCGCCGCCACAGATAAGGCCACCATAAAATGTAAGGCCGCTGAAACCTACAAGCATCCCAACCGGATCATGCAAAAAATCATTCCAGTTTTCGAGCGCGTTAAATATTTTAGCGCCCGCAAAACCAAAAACAGCCGACCAAAGTAAAATACTGCCCATCAATTCATGCGGATGCACAGTTACCTGTTTGGTTTCCGGTTCGGGCAATTGCTGTTTTTTCTTTTCGTAATAGGCCCAGTAAGCAAAAATGGCGGCCATAATTATCCCTCCCGGCCAGTTTCCGCGAAGCGATAAAATAAAGTCTTGTGAGTTATCAAGAAGCTGCTGATAGTTAAGAATGGAATCGACTATTTTATAACCCAATATAAAACCAAACACCCCGTTACCTGCCAATTCTTCAATAGAAGCAGGCTTACCAAATGTTACTGTTTTTTCGAATGGATGAATGTATCCGAGTTTTTCTTTACGTTTAAACTCCTGTGTGAAAGCCCAATAAGCAGCCAGGAAAGCAAACGCCACAAAAAAACCAAAGGTTTGTATCGGAAGTGGGATGTGCAGACCTGTAAGATATTGGATAAGAGAACTCAGGGTTGGAAACATAGGGTGATAATTTGGAACGAATATAAAATTAATGGACTAATATTTCTTCGCTTTCGGTGATCTCCACATCACCATCAAATGAAATATTTGTTAAATAAACTGATTTTAATTCGTTCACCAATACAGGATCGTATTTGGCTTTAACTTTTACGTAATTACGGGTAAAACCGTGCATATAACCTTCTTTGATATCCCCTTCAAATAATACTTCATCCGTTTTATTTAACTGGGTTTCATAAAAGGCGCGACGTTTTTTATCAGATAAAATATGCAGCATTTTGCTTCTTTCGGCACGGGTGGAGCCAGGTACAGGGTTACTCATTTCTGCTGCAAGTGTGTTTTCTCTTTCTGAATACGTAAATACATGCAGGTACGAAACGTTCAACTCATTCAAAAAATTATAAGTGTCGATAAAATCTTCGCGTGTTTCATCCGGGAAACCTACGATGACATCCACGCCTATACAGCAACCAGGAATCAGTTCTTTGATCTTAGCTACCCTATCGTTATATAATTCGCGCTTATAACGGCGTCGCATTAAGCCTAATATTTTATTTGAGCCTGATTGAAGCGGGATATGAAAATGTGGCATAAAACGTTTTGATAGCGCCACAAACTCAATGATCTCATCTGTCAGCAGGTTTGGTTCGATAGATGATATGCGTATGCGGTCAATTCCTTCAACTTCATCTAAAGCCTTTACCAGATCGAAGAACTTATCTTCACGCTGACCATCCCTGATACCGAAATCGCCCAGGTTAACACCCGTCAGCACAATTTCTTTTACGCCTGATGCAGCTATTTCCCTGGCTTGTTCTATCACATGCTCAATGGTATCGCTACGGCTTGCGCCACGTGCCAAGGGAATGGTACAAAAGGTGCAGGAATAATCACAGCCATCCTGCACCTTTAAAAAGGTACGGGTGCGGTCGCCAAATGAATAGGAAGAAACAAACTCATTAGCCTCTGATACCGGCTGATTATAAACCAACGCTTTAGGGTTTTTAGTGAGATCGCTGATATGATCTACGATCTGGAACTTTTCCGCAGCACCCAAAACCATATCTACACCGGGTATTTCGGCAATTTCTTTTGGTTTGAGTTGCGCATAGCAGCCTACGATGGTTACATAAGCGTTTGGTGATATTTTAAGCGCTTCTTTTACTACCTTTTTACACTTTTTGTCGGCATTTTCGGTAACCGAGCAGGTGTTGATCACATATACGTCAGGCGTATCCGTAAAATCAACCGTATCAAAACCTGCCTTATTAAAAAGGCGGCCGATGGTTGATGTTTCCGAATAGTTGAGCTTGCAACCTAAGGTATAAAAAGCGACTTTCTTGTTCATTTTAAAGGCGCAAAGATAGGGATTTTAGAGATTAGTTAATTAGAGATTAGAGATTAGTTGACTGAATCACGGTTAAACGGATTAATTTGATTTTGAAGATTTCAATTGTTAGTAATTTATTCCTAATCTCTAATTAACTAATCTCTAATCACTATACCCCACTCCACCGGTAACTCTCATTTTCCAACCCGATCAGATCGATAACCCTACTCACTACAGTCATCGCTACTTCTTCAACCGTTTTCGGTTTGCTGTAATAGGATGGTACAGCGGGGCAAATGATGCCGCCCGCTTCGGCTACGGTTTGCATATTGCGGATATGAATGAGGTTGAGCGGCATATCCCTGGCTACAAGGATCAGTTTCCGGCGTTCTTTTAAAACAACATCTGCCGCACGGGTTACCAAATCGTCTGACGTTCCGGCTGCTATCCTGCCTAAAGTACCCATGGAACAGGGTACTATCACCATGGTATCAAACCTTGCCGAGCCTGATGCAAAGGGTGCCATAAAATCATTTTTGGCATATATTTTATAAGGGAGTTTGTCGTAATCCTCATTATCCAGTTCAAACTTCCACACCGCTTTTGCATTGTCTGACATTACGATCGCCACTTCATCGATCTGGCCTTGAAGCTGTTGTAATTTCTCAAACAATAATTTGGCATAGATTGCACCGCTGGCGCCCGTAACTGCAACTACGATCTTTCTTTTTGTCATGACAAGCTTATATTAGCCGATATAAAGACTTACGAAGTTTTAAAAACTTCGTAAGTCTAAGATTTCAAAGCTACAGATAAAATTAAGGGCAAAAAAAAGGATCGAGTACAAGTACCCGACCCTACATCTACCTATGAAAAACATGCCCTATGAGAGGGCACAACAAATGTATGAACAGTTTTTCAATTTTTAAACAATTTCTTCATTTTTTTTTAACCTATTTTTTGAAAATTTTTCTCTATTAAAAGCTGTATAATTCCATCCACCAACCCTAAGCTTGGCACGTAAATACTTTTCATGTTTGACCATTTCATCACGGATATAAATATCTCACAAGCGGGGATGATCACATCCGCTCTATCCTGGTTGATGCCCAATACATTGATGCGGTCTTTTAACGAAAAGGAGTTTAAATAACTATAGAGCGACTTCAATTTGATGAAAGTTAAAGGCGCGTTATTTTTTTCTTCGGATAGCTTGTATAATTTGTTAATGTTGCCCCCGGTGCCAATACCGTAAACTACCTTAAACTGTTTGGTATGTTCACGCACAAACTCACGCATTTCGTTCCAGGTTTCTTCTTTGTCCTGGTTATCAAGGATGCGTATCGTACCAATATTAAATGATCTTGAACCCAACAATTTTCCCTCAGAAAATAATGACAATTCGGTGCTGCCACCTCCCACATCTATATAAAGATAATTTTTGCTCTTATCAATGCTTTGCTCAGCATGGTTGGAGTAAATAATTTTAGCTTCTTTTTGGCCGGAGACGATCTCAAGGTCAAGATCAGCTTGTTCTTTGATCGTTCTAACAATATCCTGGCCATTTTTCGCCTCGCGCATAGCCGAGGTGGCAAAAGCGATATAATCGGTCACTTTATAAACGTCCATCAGATTACGGAACGCGACCATGGTTTTGACCAGGTCGGTTGCTTTCCTGTCAGAAATGTGCTGCTGTAAAAAAGCATCATCCCCCAAACGCAGCGGAACTCTTATCAGCGTATTTTTTTTAAACGAAACCGATTCATTGTTTTCAATAATATCAGCGATAAGCAATCTTACCGCATTGGAGCCTATATCTATAGCAGCGTATTTCAATGGAATTAATTTTTATTTTTCAGGTAATTGTAAATCTCTATCTGTGCCCGGTTCGGCGTATCACTTTTGGTTTTATGATACTTATTGGTGTTGTGACTATTTATCTCACGTGCCTTAGTATTATCTTCCAGTTGCAGGTCAATAATGTCCCTTATCTCTTTTCTCAGCTCCTTATCATATATCGGGAAGCCTACCTCCACCCGGTTATCAATATTCCTCGTCATAAAATCAGCGGAAGTAAGGTAGATCAGCTCATCGCCCCCATTGCAATAAATATGCACACGCGAATGTTCCAGGTATTTATCTACTATACTGATCACCTCGATGTTTTCGCTATAACCTTTCATCCCAGGTATAAGGCAGCACATCCCCCTGATGATCATCTTGATCTTAACCCCTGCGTTACTGGCCTGGTATAGTTTCGTTATGATCTGCTCATCCGCAAGGCTGTTCATTTTCAATATCATGTAAGCCTTCTTTCCGGCTTTTGCATTTCTTATCTCTGTATCTATCAGCTTATAAATAGCAGGGCGCGAGTCTATTGGCGACACGATCAAATGCTTTAATCCTTTTGGTAAAATATTTTGTTTTAGGGCCTTAAACACTTCAACCAAATCGCCGGTAAGCCTTTTACTTGAAGTGAACAGGGTATGGTCGGCATAAATTTTGGCGGTTTTCTCGTTATAATTCCCGGTAGAGAAACAAGCGTAATGAACAGGTTTTCTTTTTTCGATACGCGTAACCAGGCATATTTTTGAATGCACCTTATAATTGATCACCCCGTAAAGTACATTCACGCCTTCTTCTTCCAGCCTGCTGCTGTAGGTAATGTTATTCTGCTCATCAAAACGTGCACGCAGCTCAACCAGGCAATTCACTTTTTTGCCATTTTTAGCAGCGTTGATCAGCGCGTGTATCACATGCGAGTGATCGGCCAAACGGTATAATGTTATGCTGATCTCTTTAACCTTTGGATCGATAGCTGCTTCGCGCAGGAAATGGATCACATAATCATACGACTGGTAGGGCGTGCTGAGCAAATAGTCCTTTTGGGCTATCATTTCCATCAAACTCTTACCGAAAGACAATCCATTGATCGGTAACGGCGGGTAATATGGATACTCCAACTCAGGGCGGCCCACGTTTGGAAAAGATATAAAGTTTTTGAAATTCAAATACCGGTTACCCGGTATAAGGCTCTCGGCATGCACCCCCATCTTGGTCACCAGGTAGGTAACCATTTCTAACGGCATTTCGGTATCATATAACAAACGCATCGGCTTGCCCTTTTTGCGTTTTTGCAGGCTTTTTGCCAATGCATCAATAAACTTTTCGCTCACTTCTTTATCCAGGTCGAGCTCGGCATCGCGGGTAAGCTGTATGGAGTAAGCCTCAATATTATCGTGGTCAAAGATGAAAAAGATATCCTCCAGCGAGTAACGGATGATATCGTCGATCAGGATAATGAATTTCAGGTTATTAGTATCCGGCAGCACCAGGAATCTCGACAGGCTATCGCGTATCTCAATGAGTGCATAGCGCGATTTTTTGTTTTTAGTGAGTTTAACAAAAAAATACAAGCCCCTGTCGCGCAATTCGGGAAACGGTTGCCCCTCATCCAACATAATGGGAACCAATGTAGCCAACAAGCGCTCGCGGAAATAGCTTTTCACAAAAGCACCACGGGTAACGTTCAGTTGCTTGTCGTTCAACAGAAATATCTTTTCTTCGGCTAATTGCTTCACAATGATATTCTCATACAGGTTGTTGAACTTGCGCTCCTGCTTTACAACAATATTTTTTATCTGGTTTAATATCTTTTTGGGGTTATAGCCTAATAGTTCTTTCGCTTTTTCATTCAGGTTTGATAAGCGGCTTAGCGTGGCCACACGTACCCGGTAAAACTCATCCAGGTTGGATGAGAATATGGCTAAAAACCGTATCCGGTCAATTAAAGGCACTGTAGGGTCCGAAGCCTCCTGCAAAACCCTGTCATTAAAGTATAACCAGCTGATTTCCCTGTTGATTAAAGGTATCCGTTTAATATCCATATAAATACGGCCCGCAAGGCCCCGTTTACAAAACTGCTTATTTATTTGTTAAGTTAATATTAACTAAACTTTAAATAGTGTGTTTTGTGCTTAACATTTTAAATACAAAAATTTAGTACGCAGATCGGCGAGTTTACTCACCCCCTGCCCCCTCTCTCCTTCGGAAAGAGGGGAATGAATCTAATAAAAATACAAAAACCCTCTTTACGGCTTGCCGTAGAGAGGGTGGTCGAGCGAAGCAAAGACCGGGTGAGTCAGCTACCGAGCTTGCTTAATTACACATTTAATTGCCTATGTTTATAATCCTATCCAAAAGGAACCTATTTTTGTAAAATCAAACCATAACTAACCCACCATGCCGACATTTGATATTGTAAGTAAGATAGACGGGCAAACGCTCGATAACGCGATCAATATCGCGAAGAAGGAAATATTGAACCGCTATGATTTCAACGATTCAAAAAGCACCATAGAACTGGATAAAAAAACCAACGTGATCACGATTGTGACTGAGAATGATATGCGTCTTAAAGCGATCAAGGATGCCATCATCAGCCGCATGGTAAAGCAGAACCTCGATCCCTCCTCGTTAGATGACGGCAAGGAGCAATATGCATCGGGTAATATGATCCGCAAGGAAATTAAGATAAAAGAAGGGGTAGATAAAGCGACTGCTTCTAAAATAGTAAAAAAGATAAAAGACAGCGGTTTAAAAGTGCAAGCCTCCATCATGGACGACCAGGTGCGTGTACAAGCTAAAAAAATCGACGATCTGCAGGCGGTGATCAGTTTATGCCGGAAAGAAGATTTCGGGCAGCCTTTGCAGTATATTAATATGAGGAACTGAGTGATTGGCGTGAGGTGGATGGAATCTTTTAAAGAGCCTAAATTAATTTCCTCCTTTTTTTAGCATAAATCCATAGGTTGGTACAGCTGTTTTTCCATCAGGTATTTTGTTATAAGCTTTAAGAAAAACATATTTGTTATTTTTATCAATTCCTGGGAAGACTTTTACTATCTCCTTTTTGATTTGATCATTTTCTGCTTTCAAATCGACGATATCAGCTAATTGAATTGTTGTCAGGTATTTGATGAGTGGAAAAACACCTTCGGTCGTCACTATAGGCTCTACCCCAAATATTTGTGGAGATGTGTTAAGCGCGTTGATTTTTAGAGGGAAAGCAATCTTCATCTTAGCCTCTCCGGCAAGTTTACGATTGAACTCCATCATTTCAGATAGTTTAAAGTAAACAAACGCATTGTTTGCAGGTAATGATGTTTGCTGCGCCAAATTGATATTTATACCAGCGTCTATCAAATCACCATTGGCGAAATCAATCTTGGATTGTTTATAGAAATCAATTGAATTCTTTTCAAATATTTTGTAGGGCCCAAATCGTATCGTATTAAGTTCCCAAGTATTTCCATATTTACCGTAGATACAGGTGAATAGAAATTCACGATTCTGTCTTTTATATATTATAAGTGAAATGTATGTTTCTTTCGTTAAAATAGAATAATTGATTTTGTAATCATTATCCTCTGACATACCTTTAAAAATAGTTGATGTTCCACCAACCTGTGAGTTATTTATTAAATACTCATCGAGTAGTTCATAGTTCTTAGTGTCAATTATTGGATGGATTTGATTCATTAAATCCTGAATAGAGTTTCCAGCTATTTTCTTTAAAGTATCGGAAAATAGAGAAGTCAATTTTTGTGCATTTCCTTCATTAAAACAGGCAATTACCTCGTTGTCCAATAATTCAATTTGGTTCCTTGACTTTGAATCAATATCGTGGTTCCAATTAGCTGAAAACATTGATACGCCAGTTTTCTGTTGAGCAGAACATGACATTGTTATTAGTAGTCCAACAATTGACGAGAAAAATATTTTCATGCGGATAAGGTTTTGAATCAAATATACTGAATAGTCATGTAAACTTGTTTCAATCCGACAGAAATCTGGTGCGATTCGACTTTAACCGATCACACTCATCATGTAGTTAATCGCATCCGGGGAATGTAATGCCTCAGTTGATTCCAGCGTAATTGCAGCAATTTCAGAGGCCCGTTCACGCATTTGTTTTTCATACGATGCAATTGCCGAGTGCAGGTCTATAAAATCATCGCTTAGCAGACATTGGCTAAGTTCCAATGCATCCAGCATCGCCATGTTTACACCTTCCCCAGCATAGGGCGGCATCAGGTGCGCGGCATCACCCAGCATAGTGATATTTGGCTGTGCTTCCCAGGTCTGATCCAATGGCAAACAATATTGCGGACGTGGTACAAAACTACTGCTGGCGTTTTCAAATAATTCGTACCATATACTGTCCCAACCTGCGTATTCTGCTTTAAACCAGGCCAGCACTTGTGCTTTATCTGCAAAGTCGATCCCACATTCGCGAACCCAGTTTTCTTCTTTTTTAAAACCGGGATAAAACACCAGGCTGCCATCGCCTTTGGAGCTTACAATTAAACTTTTACTATCGCCCATAGCAAAAATTTTACCACCGTTTAGCAGCTTGTGCATTTTTGGGCTTGCGGTTTCTGAATTGTAAACAGCTCCTTCCACTGCAGTTACCCCAACGTAGAAAGGTTTTATTGGGGTGATGTACGGGCGTATCTTTGAGTTCGCCCCGTCGGCAGCGATCACGATATCGGCATAAGCTTCATCGCCGTTTTTAAACTGCAGCTTCCAGGTATTATTCTGTGATGAAAGCGATTCAAAGTGGCTGCCCCATACAACGGTACCGGGCAGTAACGAATCTAAAAGGATCTGTTGCAGCGGGCCGCGATCAATTTCGGGCCTGACTGCCTCACCCCTTTGATCGGCCTCGTCATCAAAAACAATATTTCCGCTTTTATCTGCGATGCGCAGTTTATCTGCACCGGGGCGATAATTAGCCATAAAAGCTTCCATCAATCCGGCCTCCTGCAAAGCTCTTAACCCCGACTCCTCATGCAGATCAAGTGTAGCGCCTTTTGCGCGGGCATCCTTATTTATATCTCTTTCATAAACTTTTACATCGGCGCCGTTCATTTGCAAAAGCCTGGCCAATGTTAAGCCACCCGGGCCCGCGCCCACAATAGCTATGTTTTTGTCTTTAATGTTGTTCATTCAGTTGTATGATTGTTTAATTAAGATAGACGATTATCTTTCGATAACATTTTAAACAAAATGAAAATTATTATAGACCTAACAACACTTTTTGGGGATATAGTCAACAAAAAAACAACCTAACTTACAATCCAGCACGACATGGTTAATGCCTGCTGGTCAAACTAATAACTCAATCTATTGTTATCACATCTAAATCAAAAGATCATGAGCTTATTAATGCGGGTTTTATTAGGGGGTATTGCAGGCTGGTTGGCCGGGAAATTGATGAAGGGTGATGGCTATGGAATTATAGTTGATATTATATTAGGCCTTATCGGCGGATGGCTCGGTGGTCATGTTTTAGGGTGGCTGCACGTACATACAGGAGGAGACATAGGTTATCTTGTTACAGCGTTTATCGGCGCCGTAATATTGGTATGGATCTCAAGATTAATAAAAAGGAGATATTGACCGGAGGATTGGATTAGGTGTAAAAAAAAGCCGCTCCAAATATCGGGGCGGCCTTCATCAAACTAAACCAACAACTTACTATGAAAACAGTCTTAAAGTTTTCAGAAACAGGTTGCCACCATTTCTGAAGCTTGTATTTCTTCCGGGGCCGTGAACCTTACGCCAACACTAATCAATCAACAGGTTCCAGGCACCCGGTCAAATTATTTAACAGCTATTTCTCTTGATTGAAATTTAGCTTCTTCCTTTTTTGCTACGCTTAAGCTTAAAACACCGTCGTTGTATTGAGCGTCGATTTTAGCCTGGTCAGCAGTTTCAGGCAAGGTAAACGACCTTACGAATGAATTGTAGCTGTACTCGCGTTTGCTATATTTCTTGCTTTCGTCAACATTTTCAACCTTCTTTTCAGCAGAAACGCTTAATACGTTCTTGTCAAGGTTGATCTTAAAATCTTCTTTCTTTAAACCGGGAACTGCTAATTCGATATGAAATTCGTTTTCAGTTTCGGCGATATTAACCGCAGGGATCTTATTGATAAACCTGTCGTTCAAACGTGAGTCGTTGATCAGTGAATCAAATACATCGCTGAACCATGGGTTCACTGCATTTTTTTGTCCGTTGTTAAATTTTACCAGTGTCATATTTGTAGTCTTTAGAATTTATCTTTTATTAATTTTTTACCTTCGTCGCTGATATATCAACTGTTATACCAACGGTTATAATTCAATATTTGCGGACAATATGTCTGTGAATTATTTTTAATGCAGACATACTGACATAAAATGAGCGAAAATTTAGCAGATTATAAATTCAGAACACCAGTCCCTATCCGTTTTTCGGATATTGACGCCTATGGCCACGCGAATAACGCGGTTTATTTAACCTACTTTGAAGTAGCACGTTCAAACTACTGGCAAGAAGTAGTAAAATGGGATTGGAACGCCATTGGCATTATACTGGCCAAATCGGAGGTCAACTATTTAAAGCCTATCACTCTACAAGATCAGATCGTTTGCTATGTACGTACCACGCGCATAGGCAACAGCAGTTTTGATGTGATGCACGTGATAGTAAAGCTGACTGAAAATGGCGAGGAGATTTGTACCACCGGCAAAACCGTGTGCATCAGCTATGATTATAGTATCAATAAATCGGTAAAGATACCTGATGAGCAGCGAGCAAGAATGATTGCGTATGATGAACCAGGGATGATATTGAATTCTAATTGAGGTGCGGTTTCACCTAAATCCCCTCCAACCGCGTGCCGCCTTAGCTTTAGTGGTGGCGCAAGGAGAGGACTTTAAAAGCTTACCCCAACCTCTCTCCCTTGGAGAGAGGTTGGGGTAAGGCTTATTCTTCATGCAAAGCAACTGCCGGTAAGATCCCTGCGGCCTGCCTGCCAGGATAAAGCGAACAAACCAATACCAGTAAATAAATAAATATGATCGATAAAAGCATTGCCACAATATAGACACTTGCCTGCAGACTGAACACGTTCAATAATGGAAATTGCACAGCGAAGAATGTCCCAATTATTAACGACAGCGTTGCAAGTATAAGCGACTCATACACCAACTGTGATGATACCGACCGCCCCGACGCTCCTATTGCACGACGTAAACCTATTTCGCCTCTGCGCTTATTGATATTGTACCACAACACGCCAAATAATCCTAGAGCCACATTAATTACCAGGAAACAAGCTACAATTAAGGTTACGATCATCGGCACTACATAAAAAAGGTTGGTGCTTTTCAGCTTATTAGGCATGTGCTCGATCTCTATGTTCGAGTTTTTCATGTAATTGGCCAGTGTTTTATATAACCGTCCTTCAAATGCGGCATCAGCATCCGGGGTAACATGTATCATTATTTTCCCCAACCAGTGAAACGAACCTGTATCCGTTCTTTTATAAATGGCAGCCCTTGGGGGTGCGTAATCGCCTTTCGCTTTAACGCCTTGTATTACACCAATTACCCGCATGTCGTTTTTATTAGCTTCCGAGCCTACCAGTTTTCCAATAGCCTCTTCTGTGCCAAACAGTTTTTCCTTCAGATCCTCATTAATAATAACTGGTTGGGTCTTTGCAACGGCATCCGCTTTATTAAACCATCTGCCTTCCACTAACTTCATATTTAAAGTGTTCTTGTAGCTATCCTCAACAGTATATTGATCAGAACTTGGACTTGCATTTTTGTAATGAACATCCCCTGTCCATTGGTTTTGAAAGAAAGGAACGTTATCACTGCAAAAACTGATTTCCTTTACCTGGGGCATTGATTTAATGGTTTGCCTCAAGTTTTCATAAAAAATATTGAGCGAATCGGTGCTTTTTGGATTGTAGGTGTTGTTATAGTCAACCACCCACAAATTCTGATAATCTAAACCAATGGGTTTTTTATAGTTATTATAATAATATACGATAAGTGTAAACACTGCGAATATGACCAGGAACGAGACCAGCATCTCGGACATCAATAAAAAGTTTTGTTTCTTTTTATTCCAGATCAGTTTAAATAAATGCTTGAACATAATATGTTGATTTAAATGATTTGACAAAAATTTATTGCGCTTTTAAGGCCGTAACCACGTTTAGTTTTGACATACGCCATGCAGGGTAAACACCCGATAATAATCCAAACACTAAACAAACCAACAGGCCGATAAATAATACGGTAAAATTGATGGTTAGCTCGAGGTTGGCAATTAAGTTGGCGCTGTTGATCACCTGCAGGGCAATGACAGAGAGAATCACCCCTATCACTCCGCCTAATAAAGTGAGAATGATATTTTCGACTATAAACTGGTAAACCAATGTATGTGATGAGGCACCGAATGCCTTACGCACTCCGATCTCGGATGAGCGCTCCATGATGCGGGTGATATTTATATTAACCAGGTTTAACGTGGGTAAAATCATCAATATAAAAACAAAAATGCTTATGGCTGTGACAGCGATAAATGTACCCGAGTGATTTTCATCACCACTATCTACATACGACGTGACATACGGATCGGCATGGCTGTAAATATGATCATAATTCTTATCAGTGATGGGCAGCCTTTTCACCATCTCATCATATTCATTATGCATTTTATCTATGTCATCTTTTGAGTTAGCCAGTAAAATACCGAAATATCCCCCCTGGTAACTTTTATTAGTTTTATATCCCCCGTCTTTAGCCACAGTATAAGGCAAGTAAATATCACTATAGGTCATATAACTGGTGATTGGCACATTTTCGACAACACCAATTACCCTGTATTTTACGTTATCAGCCTCAATGTATTGACCAATTACAGAAGAGACATCGCCAAAGTATTCGTTTTTCATATCTTTTGAAATAACAGCCACTTTCTCAGCATTATCTACCTGTTGCTTATTGAATGCCTTCCCTTCCAAAAAATCGTATTCCAATATATCCCAATATTCAGCATTGGTATATTTGTAATTAACTACTATCTTTTTGTTATTGACGTAGGTATTAGTCTCGTTAAAACCTGATGAAATAGCAATTTTAACCGGGGTTTTTAAGGTGCCGGCATAATGAGTTAAAAAATAAAAAGATGGCGGCCCCGAAGATGTGTACCCTTTGCCTATCATTGATATCCGGGAAACATATAATGATCGGTCTCTTTTTTTATCAGGATAATTGTCACCAACCACCTTATCAATAAAAGCGGTTAAAACCAGCAGTATGGTCAACGTAAAGCTGATACCGAAAAGGCTTATAAAAGTGAAGAACTTTCTTCGCCTTAAAACTGCTATGGCTATTTTGAAATAATTTTTAAGCATAATATTTAGTTTTAAGGTGATTACTGAACCTGTGAACCATCAAATAAGCGCACTAAACGGTGTGTCTTTTTAGCCATGTTTTCATCATGTGTAACCATGATAATGGTTGTACCATCCTGCTGGTTAAGCTGTATCAGGATATCCATAATTTCGTTCCCCATGGCGCTGTCCAGGTTTCCGGTAGGCTCATCTGCCAAAATAATTTCTGGTCTGCCTACAATGGCTCGGGCTATGGCTACACGCTGTTTTTGCCCACCCGAAAGCTGCGAGGGGAAGTGCTTAACACGGTTAGACAAACCCACTTTGGCCAGTGCTTCGGTTGCCAGTTGCTTTCTTTCTTTAGCAGTTGTATCGCGGTACAATAAAGGCAACTCTACATTATCTAATACCTGAAGATCATTGATCAAATGGTAGCTCTGGAAAATAAAACCGAGCTTTTTATTACGGAATTGGGCAAGCTGTTTGTCAGATAAGTTGGCTGTCTTTTGGTCATCGATCCTGATCTCACCTTTTGATGGCTCATCCAATAGACCTATAATATTAAGAAGGGTGCTTTTGCCGCAACCGGAAGGCCCCATAATGGATAAAAATTCGCCTTTAGCTACTTCGAGGCTCACCTTGTTAAGTGCTAATGTTTCAACCGTATCAGTACGGTAAACTTTTTCAATGTTTTGTAAATTGATCATATTCTGATGGTTATTGGGTTTTATTTATAATTTATTTTCTCGTTTTTTTCAAAATCATATAGTGACAGGTAACGCAGTTGGTAATACGCCCCCCAAAAATCGCGGAGTGCTGCAACATAATCCCGTTTGGCCTGGTCGTTTTCCTGGAAGGCAATGCTGAGGTCAGTGATGCTCAGGTTGCCTAACACATAGCGTTCTTTGGCTATTTTATACTTTTCACCGGCGATACTGTCGGCTTGGGCGGTAAGGCCCACCTGCTCCTTCATCTGGTTAAACAGAGTCACCTGTGTTACAATTTGCTGCTTAAAGGTTTGTTTATCCTGTTCCACTGCATACTCTGTAAATTGCTCATTAGCTTCGGCGGTTTTTATTTTTGATTTCGACCTTCCCCAGTCCAATACCGGTATAGCAAATGTAAGTTGCAATAATTGCTGGTTTTGTGGCGACCGATAAACCGCAGGTATATTTGATGCGGTATTTGAAAACCCCAGGTTGGCTGTCAACGATGCAGTGAGGCCCGTTTGTCCTTTTGCTATCGCTACATCACGCTTTGCTTCGGCTATACGGCGCACAAATGCGATCGCATCTGATCGATTGGCGTAAGCTTCAGCTAAAACACTGTCGGCAGATATGGTCATCTGACTGATTGTTTCCGGCACCGTTAGAGCTATCCGCGCATCACCCTCCTGGCTGATGTAACTGCGCAGGGTAAGCGTGGCAATTTCCATGTCGCGCTTAGCGGTGCCGGCCGCTTTTTTGGCATTCAGCAATTCCAGTTGAAGTTGTAATATCTCGTTCCGGGTTATTTTACCCAGCTCAAATTTGGTATTGGCAATCTTCAGGATATTTTCAGTATTGGTATAATTTGTTTGTGCTATTTGCAGGTTAACCTGGGCCAGCAGCAGATCGAAAAAGTAACCGGTTGCGGTATACGATATTTGTTCCTGTGCCTCGATATAAGCCTGTTTGCTTTCGTTGTATAATAAAGGCTGTATCTTTTTGTCCCATTTTAGGCTATTAAACTGGCCTAAAGGCTGGCTGAGACCTATTGCATAAGGCACTCCATTATATAATGTATTATGCCGGTCAAAATCGTCAAAGCGTTGTAATTGACTTTCGCCATAAATAGTGGCCCCCGTAGCGGTAATACTCTGACTGAAATTGAGCGTCACTTGAGAGTTATCATTATGTATCGGCTGAAACAATATGGTTCCGTTTGGTTGCAAAACCTGTAATTCAGTTTTACTGTATCCCGGTAAATTACCGCTTAATGATAGCTGGGGCTGATAATTTGATTTGTAGGTACGCCACTGCCAATATTTGGTTTCGCGAGTGGTAACGGCCTGTTTTGAGGCAATGGAATTGCCTTTTGCCAGTTCAACTACATCGCGAAGCGAAAGGCGTATGGTATCCCCTCCTGAGCAAAAAGCTGTGGTGCTGTATAGCAGGAATAATATGATGTATATGTATTTCATTTTGTCTTTAAATAAACTTTACTCCCCCTTAATCGTCAATTCTTTTGAATTTTTAAACTCACTCATATCTGAGGTGATCACCACATCGCCGGGCTTAACGCCATCCTTCAGCTCCATAAAATCAAAATTGCTGAGACCGGTATGCACGCTATGCCTTTCGGCCTTGCCATTGCTGACCACGAAAATATCCTGCGGACTTGCCCCTTTAAATGCCGGACCGTTGGCCACACGCATTACTTTGCTGTGTACCGATGTTACCAGGTAAACATCCACTTTCATATTGGGCCGAAGCTGTTTGTTATTGCGCTCTTCCAGTTGAATATCAAAAGTGATGATGCCGTTCTGTACAGAAGGGTAAACATTAGATACACTACCCCGCAACTGAGTATCATTAATGCGGATAATAACCGGCATACCGTTGTGCAACTGGTCGAGGTAATTGTCAGACAGGCTTCCTGTCACTTTAAAGCTGCTCAGGTCGGCTATGCGGGCAAGTGTTTCGCCCTGGCTTATATTGGCGCCAATGTTTTTGTTTACATAAGTCACAACGCCACTGCGGGTAGCTACTATGTTGGCCAAGTCCAATTTACGCTGTAATTCGTTGAGGTCCCTTTCTTGTATGGCAGCAGCTATTTCAGCCTCCTTTTCCTCTAATAGCATGGTTTGTTGCTTATTTTTGATCTCGTTCTCCAACTGTTTCTTCTCCAATTGGGCCACTTTAAGGTTTAGCTCAGCTTGTTCGATATCCTCACGAGTGCCACCGCCTGCCTTAAATAGACGCTTTGCATTTTCAACCGCATCTGTCAGGTTGCCAATGCGCAGTTGCTTAATATCATTGTTGGATTGTATATCGAAGAAACTTTTGTTGAGGTCGAGCTTTAGTTTGCTGATCTCGTTCTTCTTAGTTTCTAATTCAAATTTCAGCTTGGCATAATCGTTTTCGGCAGCTGATTTGTCGAGTGTCAAAACCGACTGCCCCGTATTTACCTTTTTGCCGGCATCCATTATTACATTCTTGATGGAGGCATTGATTGGGCTGGTGATCACCTCTTCAAATTCGGGTAAAACCTCGCCGGTGGCATTTAGGGTATTTTCTACATTACCCACCTGAACCTTAGCTGTAGTTATTTCAGATTGTGATACGGAAGACTTGAGGTAAGCCCTCATCAACCATATACAAAGAGTCAATATAGCTATCGCTATCAACCCAATTATTATTCCTTTTTTGCGTTTTTGCTTTACAACTTCTTCTGTGATCTCGGTATCCATATACTATATCTTTGCACAGTACCTTGCAATACCTATACCAAAGTTAGATAATTAAATATCAGATATTTATAAAACATCCGTTCTAAAAAAGTGATCGATATCGGACAGATTATTTGATTTTGGACACTGTAAGCAATTCATTACAAGACTAAAGCCGGGTATTTATTGCTGCTTATTATCCGTTGGGAGGTGAATGGGATATCGCAACCAAGCAAGGTAATTGAGATGAGGTAAATGCTATTGCAAAGGCTTTATATGGATAGAGAAAATATCCTTCAAAGCCCGCTTAGCCGCATGATAACCGCACATGCCATGCACTCCGCCGCCGGGTGGCGTGGATGAGGAACAGATATAAATTCCTTTTGCCGAAGTGCGGTAAGGCGACCAGCGCAAAGCAGGCCGGGTAAATAATTGGCCCAGATCGATAACACCGCCATTGATATCGCCTCCGATATAGTTGGGATTGTATTCTTCTACTTGCACAGTATTCATCACACGCTTTGCTAATATCATATCCCGGAAACCGGGTGCAAAACGTTCTATTTGTTTTTCAATGGCTTCCGTCATATCTTTAGTAGAGCCATTGGGTACATGGCAATAGGCCCATGCCGTATGCTTGCCTAACGGCGCTCTTGAGGGATCAAAAAGGCTTTGCTGGGCCAGTAAAACAAATGGTTTTTCGGGATGACCGCCATCCCAGGTTAATTGTTCGTTAGATACTATTTCGGCCAATGTGTTACCAATATGAACTGTGCCCGCTTCCCTGCATTCATTGGCGATGAAAGGAATAGGACCGTCCAGCGCCCAATCTACTTTAAAAACCCCCATACCGTAACGGTAGCGCTGCAACTGCCATTTGTAGATGGATGAGAAACGATGCCCAGCTATCTGCAAAAGCTGTTTTGGTGTAATATCAAACAGCACAGTATGAGCCGATGGAAGTTGGCTCATAGATTGAATATAAGTATTGGTTTCGATCTTCCCTCCTATGGAAACAAAGTACGAGGCCAAAGCATCAGCAATTTTTTGAGATCCGCCTTTGGGAATGGGCCATCCCTTCAAATGCCCTGCCGACATTAATACCAGGGCAGCTGCGGCCGTGCTTAACTTAGTAAGTGGTTGCATAGAATGTGCAGCCATACCTGTGAACAACCCCTTGGCTTCCTCAGTTTTAAAACATTTTGCTACTGAAGTAGCCGACCTTAAACCCATCAACCCAAACCAGGCCATAGCTATAGGGTGTTTTGGAAAGCGCAAAGGCCCGAGCACATCCGTGGCAATTGATGGCCAGTTATTTACTATAGGTTGTAACAGATCGACATAAGACTGCTGATCGACGCCAAGTAAAGCGGCTGTCTCATTTACAGCCCCATTTAATATCACGGCATTACCATTATCAAAAGGGTGCGCGGCATTTATTCCGGGATAAACATATTCCAGACCATGCGCTGAAAGCGGAAGTGTTTCAAAAAAGGGTGAAGCTGCAGCCAGCGGATGGATAGCCGAACAAATATCATGCAGGTAACCCGGCAGCGTCAATTCAGCCGATCGTAGGCCACCACCTATAGTATCTTTACCCTCAATCAATAATACTGAAAGTCCGTTTTGCTGTAATAGAATTGCTGCTGCAAGCCCATTAGGCCCCGAGCCAACCACTACTGCATCAAAATCACGTTTTTCCAGCTTCATTGATTTGGCCCGGATGATTTAGATTCCCTAAAGTTGAGAATATTCGGTCGGATGGAGAAAGATTATCTCCGCCTTTGATACATTATGCTGGTATTCGGGCATTGCTGATAACGTTTTCCATTCCGGGTCATTTGAAAAAGTATCCCAATGCTTATCCCGGTCGGCCTTATTTTCAAAGGCAGTCATATACATCAGGTTGGGCATGTGACTGCCTATCAACACGTCTGCATAAAATATCGCGTTAAATTTTAGTCGGGAAAATAGTAATGTCTCGCCTCCCTGGTTAAACATCTTTACTTTACTAAGATGATATTTTTGCGTAGGGCTCTCATAGCTTCGTAGTTCGTAAATGCGATCAATTTTATTAGCTGTCAACTCCGGCTTTGCTGAAATTGGCCATCTCGGGAAAGCACGTAAAATGACCGTTTCAAAACGAGTATAAGGTGCATCATTATATGTGGCATCCAGGAAATCTTTTGCATCGATAAGATATTGCTGATCTTTCATTAATCGTTTGTCTATTTTTTGCAGAAGGCCGTACCTGCGGAATGTACTCAACACATAGATGCGCCTGTCAGTTGTATCTTGTTCCAGTGTCTTAAATACCCCTATCTCCCAGGCACTTGCACGCCCCGATGCAGGTATATAGGCATTTTTCAGGTAGGTGTCGAGCTTATCTTCCTGCGATTTTGTTTTGTAATGATAAATCTTTAGCTGATAATAACACCGCGGTGGTTCTGTAGCTTTTGCCGAAACAGTGAAACATAGCAAAAATATCAGGCAGATAATTCTTAAATCGTTAACGTTTATTTTCATTGATCAGCACTTATCTTGCCCATTTACTTACCAGCATTTTCATAAAATAGCCACCTACCACACTCCGGGCCTGAAAACCGACCTGCTTCCCTGTAGTTGTTTCATGCCAATCGCTCAAAGGAACTCTTGAAGGTGTTTCTATAGTATATTTATAAACAGGCTCTGTTAATGCTTTAAAATGATACATGCTATTACTTAACGATGCTGTCCATAATATCCAGTCGGATTTTGTGTAGGTTTTCCGGCTATCTAAAGGCAATCCGTATTTTTTTTGTTTGGTAAGATAATACCTTACCTCTTTATCAGAAACCTGCTGAGGAAACAAATGCAACCCAAGCACCTTGTCCCAAACCAAATTGTATTTCTGGCTCCAGGTATTTTTGTTACCGAACACCAGTGAATAATGATTCCCCGCATCCGCCATTTTCATCCATTTACCAGCCATTGCTACTGCTATGTTCCGGTATCTTACAGCCTCCGGGCCTTTCCCTAATTGTTCGGCCATCTTTGCATAGCAGGCAATACCTTCAATTGCTTTTATGGAGAGATTGGCGTTGTGGGCCAGATGCCCTGCAAAATCATCCGTACATAATTGATTGGCCGGATCAAGACCTGCTTTAACCAGGTAATTGGCCCAGGTAGTTAATGTTTCCCAATGCGCTTTTGCATAATCAGGCTTTTTTTCAGCTTTTACGATGGCATCCGTCAGGATAAGCATATTGCCCGATTCTTCCACCGGCATATCTTCACCATAAGTTTGCCCGGTTGCTATCGGGTAAGTACCCAGATCATGTGCCGCAAAGCCCTTTTTCCATTTGCCGCTCTCACTATAAAAGAATATCCCGTTCAGCATCCCTTCCATAAACCGTGGGTTATATAATAAATATAAAGGAGCCGATGGGTAAGTAACATCAACCGTATTGATGGAGCCATTACTGAAATTCTCTTTCGACAGGAACAGGATGTCACCATGCGGACTTTTGCACAAGATGTGGGCCGCTATGCTTTGCCGGTAAGCCAGCACACACAGTTTTGCATAATGATCCCCACCTGCCTTTACTGCGTCCTGGTACATTGATCTGTTAAATACATCGCACTTCCTCATTACAAGGGGATACTCCAATTCGGCACGGCTCAACACCTTCTCCATTTTTGTACCCTCGGCTTCCCACCAGGGTTTTAATTGTATATCAAAATATTGTACGGAGAATATATCATCATAACCCAGCTCAATATGGTTCTCTGTAAATGATCTTCCTACCGCCCCGAAAGATAATATCGTATTCAGATATAAACCCTTTCCTTTTATTGTATCTGTGTTGTTGATCACCCTGGAAGGAAATGGGTCGCTCGCCTCATTACTATGTGAAATATATTGCACGGCGTTTTCTGATTTCAGTACGGCCATATTCATATATCCCCAATCTATACGCAGGTCATCCCCCTTCTTTTTAAGTACTGGCTGCTCAATAGTGCCCGCTTTCAAAATGGATAACTTGCCAGATAAAAACATTTCGGCGCCTACTTCCTGGAAAGGTTTATTAACCGCGATGTTTGAAGATGCACCTATAGATACCTTTATATTATGGCGACCGCCATCATTTGACCGCACTTTACAGGTGATGTATGATATCGGCCTGGTAAAAACATCCATATCGGTAAGCAACAATGGCGATGTAAAGGTTAGCAGCAGATCAGCTTTGCCACATCTGAATTTATATTTCGTTTGCGTGGCGTTCATTTCAACACTGGTTTGTTTTGCCAATTTTATGTTGGCGTTAGGTTTCTGCTTCACCATATCAACCAAACCTACATCAAGCCATGCTGCCCCTGCTGTATTGGCACAATGAATAGCCAGTATGTTGTCGCCAGCTTTTAGCTTCTTCTTTACCTCGTCCTTTATAGGTATCAGTTCAAAATCGCTCGTCCAGCCAATATTGCTAAATATCTTTTCACCATTCAGATAAACATCTACATTATCATCATGGTAAAGTTTCAGAAAAAGCCGGTCTATATTGGTATTATCAAGGGTAAAGGTTCTTCGTACCCAAATATCTTTGGTTGTCCATAATGTTTTGGCCTGGGTTTTATCATCAGTAAATGGAGCTGTCCCTGTTGCCCAACTATCGTCGTTAAATTGCGGCAAGGCCCATCCGTTTGCAGGGGCAGTTTCTGTATATTTACATTCCCAGGGAACTTCATCCGAGGCTGGCAAAATTGTTTTGTATATTACAGGTTCTTTACCCATAAACCGGTAAACATCCCCGTCAACTTTTATAAAACCCAGCAGGGATTGATCCTTGCCCGTCCAATGTTTGGTTGGAGCAGCATTTAAAGTATCATTGAATGACCAGATACTGAAATAGGTATTATGGGTAATTAAAGGGTATGCAGGCGCTTTTTGCACCTGTGCCTTAATAAATCCACATGAAAATACCAGGAGAAACAATAAAAGCGGCTTTTTCATTGATAAGTATTTGTGTTAAAAAACGGAAGACTGGTTAATTGAAACAAATATAAATTTTTAATAATGTCTCAAAGAGAATATAAAATCTAAATTATTCTAAAATAAATTAAAACTGAGAATTGGTTTATTGTGACATCTCTTAGCTGCATAAATTGCAAAAAAAGTACTATAGCTTTATAAATGTAATTTATAATTTAGTAAACCCAATTAAAGTGTAAACCAAACACCGATCTTATGATAATATATAAATTCCGCTGGTTTGTTTGTGCCCTCTTTTGCGCAGGCCTGTTTAGCATAAATGCAAATGCCCAAACTAATCCATTGGGAATATTTGATGGCCAGGCAGACGTGGGACCAGTTAAACATAAAGGCAATGCCACCTATGACACCACCTCACAGCAGTATCATTTAACAGGTTCAGGTGCAAACATTTGGGGTACACATGATGAGTTTCATTTTGTGTGGAAAAAGATGACCGGGGATTTTATACTGCGCACTAATGTCAGATTTATAGGTAAAGGCGTGGAGGCCCATCGCAAAATAGGTTTGATGATCCGTTCATCATTGGATACCAACTCCAAACATATTAACGCTGTGGTACATGGCGATGGGTTGACTTCCTTACAGTTCAGGCGTACTGTCAGCGGCATTACAGAAGAAAAGAAATTTACTTTAACCGGCGCCGATGTTATCCAACTGGAAAGAAGCGGGTTTACCTACACCATGTCGGTGACGCATAAAGGCGAAACCTTTGTTACTGAAAAGATTGACGATCTTGATCTGGGCGAGGAGGTGTATGTGGGCCTATTTATTTGTGCGCATAACCCTGATGTTACCGAGCAGGCCATATTTAACAATGTACGTATCGTAGTGCCCGCCCCTAAAGGCCTTGTGCCTTATAGAAATTATATCGGGAGCAGTATAGAGATACTCGACCTGGCAAATCAAAACAGTAAGATCATTTACCAGATATCCAGCTCTTTACAAGCGCCAAACTGGACAAAAGATGGTAAATCATTGATCTTCAACCGGGATGGGCTGCTTTATAATTTCAACCTGGCAACATTGACACCAAGAGTGATCAATACTGGCGTAGCCTTGCATAATAACAACGACCATGTGATATCTTTTGATGGCAAAATGCTCGCTGTAAGTAGCGGCAATGGCGAAAATGGCGCTTCTGTAGGTTTTACATTGCCCATTGATGGTGGCGATGCTAAACAAATAACGCCTACGGGTCCGTCTTATATGCATGGATGGTCGCCTGACGGAAAATATATTGTATTCTGCGGTGATCGCAACGGCAATTTCGATGTGTATCGTATCCCGTCAGGGGGCGGCCCCGAAGTGCGGCTAACCGATGCAAAAGGCCTTGACGATGGCCCCGAATACAGCCCCGATGGCAAATACATCTATTTTAACTCCGTACGAAGCGGTCTGATGCAGGTATGGCGTATGAAAGCCGATGGCAGCGAGCAAACACAACTTACCAATGATGATTATAACAACTGGTTTCCGCATGTTTCTCCAGACGGCAAGTGGATCGTATATATCACCTTTTTAAAGAACGAAGTATCGCCAGGCGATCATCCTTTTTACAAACACGTTTATTTAAGGGTGATGCCAGTAGGCGGCGGGCCATCAAAAGTGGTAGCCTACCTTTATGGTGGGCAGGGCACTATCAATACCCCGTCGTGGGCCCCTGATAGCAAACACCTGGCATTTGTAAGTAATTCAAATCTTTTGTTCCCGGTATTCCCGATAGGTCAATAATCATTTTTAAACATACCTCTAAAAAACACTGATAAAATGGATAATTCGCGCAGAGATTTCATAAAGAATACCGCTTTAGTAGTAGCAGGTTCGGCCTTACTTTCAGATACACTTTTTGCATCTCCTAAAAAGATCGAACGGTTAGGGATACAACTTTATTCGATACGTGACGCCATGAAGAAAGACCCTAAAGGATCACTCAAAAAGCTGGCAGATATGGGATACCAGCATGTGGAGCACGCCAATTATGTGGACAGGAAATTTTATGGCTACACAGCTAAAGATTTTAAAAAGATATTATACGACCTGTTCCTCCTGATGCCAAGCGGACATACGGTAATGACTGCCAACGACTGGGACACGAGCAAAAATGATTTTACAGACAAATGGAAATATACCATAGAAGATGCCGCTGAAGTTGGCCAACGCTATGTGATAAGCCCCTGGTTGGATGAAAGCTTACGTGGTGATAAAGATGGGCTATTACGTTTTATGGAACAGTTTAATAAATGCGGCGAATTATGTAAAAAATCGGGGATGAAGTTCGGTTATCATAATCACAACTTCGAGTTCAGCACCAAAATTGGCGACATTACATTATATGAATTTATTATCCAAAACACCGACCCGGCCCTTGTGGCCCAGCAAATGGATATAGGTAATATGCTTGGTGCTGGCGGTAACGCTCTCGATCTGCTAAAAAAATATCCTAACCGTTTTGAACTGATGCATGTTAAGGATGAAATAAAAAGTTCTGAACCCGGTAATATGGATGGGTACGATAGTACTATTCTTGGAGCAGGGGTAATGCCGGTAAAAGAGATCGTAAAAACTGCAAGAAAAATTGGCGGCACCTCGCAATTCATTATCGAACAGGAATCGTACCAGGGTAAAGATCCTTTCGACTGTGTAAAAATTGATTTACAAATGATGAAAAAGTGGGGATTTTAACTAATTCTTCCATAAATTACCTCCTGATTAATTGTGAGCAAGAGATGTGAAAGAGAATTTTCCGGTTTTTTTTACGTTTCCATTTAATAGTGTCAATTATACATCTATATTGCCCTCAATAAATTGAGAAGTTTTACGAATAATAATTCTATTGAATTTTAATATGAACCAGGTACATGCGTGTAAAAATGTATTTGTTACTGATAGGACAAACGTGACATCTATATCATGCCAAGATCTATCACTTACTTACATGGCATTTACAGCCAGGGCGGTTCGTCATGCAGTTAGTGAAATGCAAAAGGGGAATATTTAGAGCATTTTCAGTTGAAAGCCGTTATTGTGTTAAAAAAACACAATCAATATTTGTTCGATAATTTTTTGTTCATACTTTAGTCGGAGTAACCAATTTAACTATATATCTATGTCTACAAATACGTATGACGCCATCGTCATTGGCTCAGGGATCTCGGGCGGATGGGCTGCAAAAGAATTAACTGAAAAAGGCCTTAAAACTATCATGTTGGAGCGTGGCCGCAATATTGAGCACATAAAAGACTATGTTAACGCAAATAAAGCCCCCTGGGAATTTGCGCATAGAGGTGGTCGCACCACTCAAATGGTAAAAGATTATCCTGTACTAAAACGCGACTACCCGCTCAATGAAACCAACCTGGATTATTGGGTTAACGAAAAAGAAAGTCCTTATGTGGAAGTAAAGCGTTTCGACTGGTTCCGTGGTTATCACGTAGGCAAAGCTATCGCTGGGCGGATGTGGATTTTGAAGCCAACGCTAAAGATGGTGTTGGTGTTGACTGGCCTATCCGCTATAAAGACCTGGAATCCTGGTACACTCATGTAGAAGGATTTGCGGGCATATCAGGCAATAGAGACGGCTTAAGCATCCTGCCCGACGGCAACTTTATGCCGGCAATGGAAATGAACTGCGTAGAAAAGGATGTATCTAAAAGATTCAATGAGCATTATAAAGGGTTAAGAAACATGATCATTGGCCGCACTGCTAACATCACAAAACCATTACCCGGCCGTACCAATTGCCAATATCGCAACAAATGCTGGCTGGGCTGCCCGTTTGGTGCATATTTCAGCACGCAATCGTCCACCTTGCCTGCGGCAATGGCTACTGGAAATTTAACAGTTCGCCCTTTCTCCATCGTTACCAAAATATTATATGATAAGGACACCAAAAAAGCCAAAGGCGTTGAGGTGTTGGATGCCGAAACCAATCAAACTTATGAATATTATGCAAAGATCGTTTTCGTAAACGCATCTACCTTAAACTCGGCCTGGGTGTTGATGAATTCGGCTACAGATGTATGGCCCGATGGTTTGGGCAGCAGCAGCGGCGAACTGGGCCATAACCTGATGGATCACCATTTAGGTGTGGGCGCAGGTGGCGTTGTAGAAGGTTATGATGATAAATATTATTTTGGCCGCAGGGCCAACGGGATCTATATTCCGCGGTTCAGGAACTTGAATGGCGAAAAACGCGATTACATTCGTGGCTTTGGCTACCAGGGTGGTGCAGGAAGAGAAGAATGGGGACGAAGCATCCCTGAATTTAGCATAGGCGGCCAGTTTAAAGATGCGCTTAGCGAACCCGGAGAATGGACAATGGGTATCGGCGGATTTGGCGAAACCCTGCCCTATCACGAAAACAGGGCCTTCTTAGATAAGAACAAAAAAGATAAATGGGGGTTGCCTGTATTAGCTATTGACGCTACTGTGAAAGAGAATGAGATGAAGATGAGGATTGACATGGCCAATGATGCAAAAGAAATGATGGAAATGGCCGGTGTTAAAAAAGTAAATCTTTATCAAAGTGAACCGGTTTTAGGCCGTGGCATACATGAAATGGGCACAGCCCGCATGGGTCGCGATCCAAAAACATCGGTATTGAACGAGTGGAACCAGGTTTGGGACGCTAAAAACGTATTTGTGACTGACGGCGCCTGCATGGCTTCAACAGCCTGCCAAAACCCGTCCTTAACTTACATGGCTTTAACTGCCCGCGCTGCTAACCATGCTGTCGAAGAGTTAAAGAAGGGGAATATTTAATTTTAGAGATTAGTTGAATAGCATATTATAAACAAACCATATACCAATGACTGAAAAACCAGAAGATACCCCTCAGAATCCCACCAGGCGGGATTTTATCAAAACCACTTCACTTGCAGCAGCAAGCTTTATGATTGTTCCCCGTTTTGTACTGGGAGGTAAGGGCTATCGCGCACCAAGTGATATGCTCAACGTTGCTGGTGTGGGTGCTGGCGGTAAGGGACAAAGTGATATAGCTAATTTTGCTAAAAGTGGAAAAGCCAATATTGCTTATCTATGCGATGTGGACGACCGCCAGGCTGCAACTACTGTCAAAAATTTCCCAAAAGCAAAATATTATAAGGATTGGCGCGAGCTGTTTGATAAGGAACATAAACATATTGATGCGGTTTCGGTATCGACCCCCGATCATAATCATGCTATTATCGCCTATTCAGCCATGCAGTTGGGTAAAGGTGTGTATGTTCAAAAACCAATGACACATGATATTTGGGAAGCGCGTTTATTAACCGAAGCTGCCAAAAAATATAAAGTGGTTACACAGATGGGTAACCAGGGATCATCAAACGATGGTACACGTTTATTATCTGAATGGTATGATGCCGATCTGATAGGCGATGTACATACTATTTATTGCTGGACAAACCGTCCCGTTTGGCCTCAGGGTATCAAATGGCCTGCCCCACAGCCCAATATTCCTAAAGAACTGGACTGGAATTTATGGCAGGGTACTGCTCCCGCTAAAGATTATGTAGATAATTTACTACCATTCAACTGGCGCGGATGGTGGGATTACGGTACCGGTGCCTTAGGCGATATGGGCTGTCACCTTGTTGAAGCACCGTTTAGGGTGCTTGGATTGCAATATGTAAAAAATGTGCAGGCCAGCGTAGGTACAGTATATGTTGGCGAGTTTACAGAAGGTCATTTCCCTGAAAGCTGCCCCCCATCAAGCCATATCACCATGACCTTTCCTAAAACCGATAAAACCAAAGGCGATGTTACTATGCACTGGATGGATGGCGGCATTGAACCCGAAAGACCAGATGAATTAGGCGCAAATGAACGCTTTGGCGGCGAGGAAGGTAATGGTACCTTGTTCATCGGCACAAAAGGGAAAATGTATGCCAGCACTTATTCAGATGCTCCAACACTATTGCCGAAGTCACTTACCGCAGATGCTAAAGCTCCCCAAAAATGGGCACGCGTACCTGGTGGCGCCAATGGGCATTATGCACAATGGGTTGAAGGCTGTTTAGCAGGATATGGGAAAACGGAACTGAGTTCATCCTTTGATAAGGCTGGTCCGCTTACCGAAGCTTTGTTAATGGCTAATTTAGCCGTTAGGGGCCATAGCCTTAAAGGTGGTCGCATTAAATTGGAATGGGATAATGACAATATGAAAGTAACCAACTTTGATGCTGTTAACCAGTATATAAGACGTAATTACAGGGATGGGTTCGTTTTAAAAGGATAGGTGACTGCATAGATTAAGGATTTACACATAGATTAACTATATTTAGTTCGCCAATAAAACCAAATAAATTCAACAATTCGATAACTCATTAATTCAATAATTAAGATGAATAGAAGAGATGCCATAGGAAGAGTAGCCCTGATATTAGGCGGTACCTTAATAGGTGCCGAGTTCCTTGCCTCGGGCTGCAGGCCAAACACTGCAAAAGTAGCCGATCTTTTTGATACGGATCATGTCGCTTTCTTAAATGAAGTTGGCGAAACCATTTTACCTACAACAAGCACTCCAGGCGCTAAAGCGGCTAATGTGGGTGGTTTTATGGCGGTAATGGTAAGAGATTGCTACGAGCCTAAAGACCAGGATATATTCCTGCAGGGCCTATCAAAAATTGATGATGCCAGCAACAAAAAATTCAGCAAAAAGTTTATGGATCTGGATGCCGGTCAGCGCACTGCCTTATTGACAGACCTGGATAAAGAACAGAAGGATTATTCAAAAACCAAGAAACCAAAAGACCCTAATCATTATT
>JABDFM010000033.1 GCA_013286565.1 Bacteroidota bacterium | reverse complement strand
TTTACTTAAGAGTCCACTGGTAAACCATCCTTCGTAGCGCACCCCAAACTCCAAACCACTGCTAAATACATACCCCACGCCCGGCGACATGGTAAACATAGATGCCGCCGAAGACGCCGGCCTGTTATCATTAACAACAAACGTGTTGCCTAATTGTACCTCAACAAAAAAGCCCCGTATAATACATACAGGGCTTTGTTCTACGGATCATTTTTTTACCGGAAGCTGTAAGCAAGACGCAAACCAATCTGGCTAATAGTCCCATTTTTTGACCAGCCTTCATAACGCACACCTGCTTCTAAGCCGCCATTAAACGCATACCCGACACCTGGGGCATAAAGAAATGCGGTACCGCCGCCGTCCTGGATAAAAGCTGCACCAAATCCAAACTCCCCAAAAAAGCCGGTAGCTCCGTTAAAATTATAACGGCCAGCTAATTTCACCGGAAAACCCTTAACGTCTGGATAGTTTCCTGATGCACCACCAATGGTAACACTTTTACCAATAAAGACGTCGTACCCTGCTGAAAGGCTTATGTCAAAGTTTGTGGCAACAGGGAGCGAATATTTCAGGTCGCCACCGAAAGCAAAGGATGAGAAGTTACTCGAGTTACCTACAGGTATTCCGGGATCAATGCCGATACTGAATGTACCTTCGCCTGTTGATTTTTTTGTTTGCGCAAAAGAAACAGCCACTGTGCTAACTATTAGCACAGCTAATAATAGAATTTTTCTCATAATTGATGTGTTTAAGATTTAATAGGGTTAATAACATCAAACACAAGAAAAAGTGTTAATAATTATTTAATATTTGTCAACTCAATAAAAATATTCTCTAAAGTTTTTCCGCTATTCTTCTTCCGCAAGCCCTCCAACGTATCATTGGCCACAATTTTGCCTTTGTTGATGATGATCACCTGGTCGCACACGGCCTCTACTTCCTGCATAATGTGGGTGGATAGGATGATGGTTTTGGTTTTACCCAGATCGCGTATCAGCTGGCGGATGCCGATGAGTTGGTTTGGGTCGAGGCCCGAGGTGGGTTCGTCCAGTATCAATACCTGCGGATCGTGCAGGATAGCCTGCGCCAGCCCTACCCTTTGGCGGTAGCCTTTGGATAGCTGCCCTATTTTTTTATGCTGCTCGGGGGTAAGGCCGGTTAGTTCGATAATTTCGTTGATGCGTTTTTCCGGTTCGGGTATTTTATGGATACCGGCGATAAAAGCCAGCGATTCCTTTACATACATATCCTGGTATAGCGGGTTGCTCTCGGGCAGGTAGCCGATATTGCGCTTTACCTCCAATGCCTGCGTTTCCACATCAAAACCGCATACCGATGCCTTGCCCGATGTTTGGGGGATAAAACCCGTCAGTATCTTCATGGTGGTTGATTTGCCTGCACCGTTTGGCCCCAGGAAACCCAGCACACCCGGCTTAGCACTAAAGGAAATACCATCAACAGCCTTTTGCGGCCCGTAAACTTTGGTTAATGATTCAACACTGATACTCATGCTTCAAATGTAGATATTTAGTTGGAAAGTCGGATGTTGGGAATTGTCATTGCGAGGAGGAACGACGCGGCAATCGCGAACCATGCAAGGCGGTTACCTGCCCTATGAGATTGCTTCGTTCCTCGCAATGACATGGTGGCTATTTCTTTTGTTCATTTTGTTTCATTCACTACCAACCCAGAAAACGAAACAAACACTACAAAAAAATAAAATCGCATAAAACCATTTTTTTGATGGATTTGCTTTAAGCTATCGCAATATATTGGGTTGAATATTGATGAATTGATAGAGCATCACTCATATTTACCATTTTTTTATCTGCCCTGTTTAATAAATTAAACCCTTAATTTAATAATACCCCTCCCTTACCCGCTTACTTACGTAATGATACATAAAGTAAAGGATGGCTTTGCAGTGGATAGACCGGGAAAGTGTTAGTTGTGATAGCCGGAGAACTATACTAACAAAATTAGCAAATAGAATTGGCATATCCAAAAAAATATATTCATTCTGCCTATTGACTGTTTCGTTTCATTTTCTAAGCCCATTCACGATGTAACAAAACGGAACAGGCAACGGTGGGGATTGGTTGCAGCTGTTGGAATAGTTGTATTGGTTAGGAATCCGTTCGCACTGTTCCAAATCACCCCAACCTAAAAAATGAAACGAACACTTGCAATAAGAGAAATATATTTGCTTGGCTGTTAACGCTTCCCTTTAGCCTTGTTGGGTACTTTTTTGCTGCCGTTTCTGTTAATATAGTTAATCGACCTATCCATTAAAAATATCACCATACCAATGATCAACATGATTAAACCATTGGTCACGATAATATCCCAGTCGGAATTAAAGATCCTGCCGGGGAAGTCGAAAATAAACCTGATGCTGCTATAATAAAAACGGTCAAGGAAAAAAAACAAAGAGGTTACTATCAACACAATAACCGAATTTGCCCAATACCATTTATGCTTTAACGAAAGCCACAAGGATATCGCAAAACCTATTAAGATCCCGGCAACGCGGAATACCACCGTCATTAATGTAAGCATCGACATGCGGTGTTCCATATCTTTTCCAGAACCCGAATAATCAAGATGGCTGATCTTCTCGAGCAAAGGGTAGTCGCTCAAATAACTAAATTGCCACAGGGCATGATAGATAAACCAGCTGGCTATAAAATGTATAAATACAAGCCGCCAGTTTAATTTTGATGAAGAATTGGATAGGTTCATTTATTTAATAGTAGAGCGCTAATGTAAATAAATATTTCAATTGTGTACAAATTGTCCATAAGAGGTGGGGTTAGAGAACGGACGGACAGAAGACTGATCTACCCATCATGTCATTGCGAGCGTAGCGCGGCAATCGCGAACTGTGCAGGTGGTTACCTGTCCTATGAGATTGCCACGTCGTTCCTCCTCGCAATGACAAATTATAAGAGCTCCTCGCAATGACAAGAAGTTAATCGTACCAGCCATCACTCAAATCTTTCCATTCAGGATTATCTACGATTATTAAATCGATTTTCTTTTGCCGTGAACCTGCCTTAAGCTGTTTCTCCCTGGCTATTGCATCGTGTACCCACTGGTACTCTTCGTAATAAACCAATTTATTACACTCATATTTTGCAGTGAATCCCTTGTATATTTTGTGTTTATGTTCGGATATGCGACTTAGCAGATTACTGGTTATGCCTACGTACAATACTGTATTCGATTTGTTTGTTATGATGTATACGCAGTACTCGTGTCGTTTCATTGCACCTAAAATAAACAATTTTGTCATTGCGAGGAGGAACGACGTGGCAATCGCGAACCGTGCAGGGCGGTTACCTGTCCTATGAGATTGCTTCGTGCCTCGCAATGACATGGGGGTAAAGCGTTCGTACTGTTACAAAAGGCATGGGCTTAGAAAATGAAACAAAACACTTGTCTGAACCATGATTTAAGGATTTACATGATCAGGTGTATTGCCATTTATAAATCTTATTAGCCTTTTATTGAAAAATAATAGCAATCCTATGGTAAGCATTACTAAGCCATTTGCGAGAATATTAGCCCAATCCAATTTGAAAAGGCTGCCAGGAGCCTGAAAAATAAATCTAATGTGACTCCAATAAAATCTATGAAAGCAACATGTTATAAACGCTATGAAAAAAACAATGCTTGAATTGACCCAATACCATTTATATTTTGCTGAAAGCAACAGGGATATTGCAAAACTAATTAACACTCCCACAAGGCCGATTAAAATAGCACGAAGCAATAACGTTGAGAGACGTTCACCGACAGTAGGACCTTCATGATTGGAAATGGATTTAAAATTATGGTGCATAATATCCTCCAGAAAATCATAATCATACAAATAGCCAAGTTGCCATAGCGCATGAAAAATAAACCAAGTGGCTACAAAGTGTATCAGTATCAGTCGCCAGTTTAATTTTGACAGGAAATTGGATAAGGTCATTTATTTAATAGTAAAGCACTAATGTAAATAAAAGATATTTCAATTGTGTCCAAATTGTCCATAAGAGGTGGGGTTAAAAAACGGACGGACAGACAAATGTCTGAACCAGAATTTTCAGAATTAATGAATTAACAGAATAATGGTAATCCTTAAATCATGTAAATCATGGTTCAGACAAAAAGAATGATGCAATAAAATCCGAAATCGAAAATCCGACATTCGAAATCAAAAACTATCTTTGCGCTATTATGAGTAAACAGACCGACGAACTTTTCAAGAACGTAATATCGCACGCTAAAGAATATGGCTTTGTTTTTCCTTCGAGCGAGATCTATGACGGCCTTAGTGCCGTGTATGACTATGGCCAAAATGGCGCCGAACTGAAAAACAACATCAAAACCTATTGGTGGAAAGCCATGGTGCAGCTGAATGAGAATATTGTGGGTATTGATTCGGCCATATTTATGCACCCCAAAATATGGAAAGCCAGCGGCCACGTTGATGGTTTCAGCGATCCGATGATCGATAATAAGGATTCGAATAAGAGATACAGGGCCGACCAGTTATTGGAAGATAAAATAGACCGTTACGATAAGGACGGCAAAACAGATAAAGCCGAAGCATTGCAGCATGATATGGATGAAGCATTGAAAAATGACGACCTGCCACGCCTTAAAGAACTTATTATACTACACGAAATAGCCGACCCTGTAAGCGGCACCCGCAACTGGACGGACGTGCGTCAGTTTAACCTGATGTTCAGTACACAAATGGGGGCGGTAGCTGATGATGCCGATGTGGTGTACCTTCGCCCCGAAACCGCGCAGGGTATATTTGTAAATTACCTCAACGTACAAAAATCGGGCAGGATGAAAATTCCTTTCGGTATAGCGCAGATAGGTAAGGCATTCCGCAACGAGGTGATCGCAAGGCAGTTTATTATCCGTATGCGCGAGTTTGAGCAGATGGAAATGCAATTCTTCGTACGCCCAGGCACGCAAAAGGAATGGTTTGAACATTGGAAAGCCATGCGCCTTAAATGGCACCTGGCATTGGGCACAGGCCCAGAAAAATACCGTTACCACGAACACACTAAGCTGGCACACTATGCCGACGCAGCTTTTGATATTGAATATGAGTTCCCCTTCGGCTTTAAAGAGGTGGAAGGTATCCACAGTCGCACTGATTTCGATCTGAGCCAGCATCAAAAATTCTCAGGCAAGAAATTACAGTATTTCGACCCGGAGATCAACCAAAACTATGTGCCTTATGTAATAGAAACCTCTATCGGTTTGGATCGTATGTTCCTGCTCACGCTGATCAACGCTTACGAGGAAGAAGACCTGAGCACAGAAGAACGGACGGACAGTCGTGTGGTGTTAAGGCTGCACCCCTGCCTTGCCCCGGTTAAAGCAGCTATTTTCCCCTTAACCAAGAAAGACGGTTTACCTGAAAAAGCCCGTGAGATAATGGATAAGCTGAAGATCGACTTTAATCTGCAATACGAAGAAAAGGATGCTATTGGCAAGCGTTACCGCCGTCAGGATGCTATCGGTACCCCTTTTTGTATCACGGTAGATCATCAAACGCTTGAGGATGATACGGTAACCATCCGCTACCGCGATACCATGCAGCAGGAGCGTGTGAAAGCGACAGAGCTGGAAAAAATCATTGGCGACCTGGTAAGCTGGAAAAACGTGCTTTCGCTGTAAAGAACATCATAAAATCGTCATAAAAGTCTCTTTACCACAAAGGTAAAGGGACTTTTTTTATTTAAATACTGAAAAATTAAAACAAAATATGGTACTAAAACCGTATAAGAGTACGGGACAACGCAAATAAGCAATTAGCTAAGTGGTAATGCTTCATTTGTAATGGTAAATCAGGAAAGCGTTGTAATGATCTTTCCTATAAAATATAAAAAATTGAGACCATTTCTATTTATAATTCTGGTATTATCGGGCTTAAATGGTTTTTGCTTATCGCCGTCGAACGGCAACGGCAGTTCGGCGATCAACTATTCGGCGATCAACTATAAGGTAGATAGCCTCCGCAATTTGTTAGCCGCTACGCTGGCAAATAATGACAACCCAGCCGATACCCTAACCATTAACAGGATAAACAAACTTGCACACGAGTTTATAGACGTAAACCCCGACAGTACTTTGTATTATGCTAAAATAGCCATCAACAGGTCGTTAGCTATAAAATACAAGAAAGGTATTGCCGATGGTATGCTTGCAACCGGTTCTGTGTATTCGTTGATGGGGCAATATGATAAAGCAAAGAAAAATTTTACAGGCGCAAAATTACTTTACATTAGTCAGAAAGATCAGGCCAGCCTGGGTTATTGTTATATAGAATTTGGCCGTATGTATGACAATATTGCCAATTATGAACTTGCCTCAAGTTATTTTGCGCAGGCCCTGGATATATTCAGGGATTTAAGAGATGAAAACGGGATTGCCACAAGTTATCATAATATGGGTATGGTGGCGGATAATGTTGGTAAATCTACCTATGCACTTGACAATTATTTCAAATCGCTTTCGCTGGATATCAAACTTCACGATAAACTCTCATCAGCATCAAATTATAATAACATTGGTGTGGTAATGCAGGAAATGGAGATCTATCCAAAATCAATGGAGTATTACAAGCGGGCAGTTAAAATATGGCAGGAATCAAAGAACGTGCAGGGTGTTAGTACCGCTTATGAAAACATGGGTGAGATATTAATGGCCGAGAAAAAATATGATCAGGCCCTTGTTTACCTCGCCAAATCAATGAAGCTTACTAAAGACCTGGATGATAAAAATGGTCTGAGCTCACTTTATGCTGATTATGGGCTTTGCTATGCCAATAAAAAGCAATTTACAGCATCTATCAGCTTCCTTACCCAAGCACTCAAAATTTGCAACGACTATAAAGTAGACTACAATAAAGCGGTTACTTACAATTACTTCGCCACGGTTTACAATATGCAAGCCGATTATCAACATGCTTACAAGTATGCCGTGCTTGGCAAAACGCTGGCAGATAAATTGGGCAGTTTGGGCAACAGGAGCAGTGCAGCTTTACAGTTAAGCATAGCGCTTGGCGGGTTAAAGAGATTTGAGGCTGCCTATTATGCACAAAAGGAATACGAAGCCCTGAAGGATAGTTTAAAAACTGACGAAAGCGTTCAAAAACTAACCTCATTTGGTCTGGAATCAAACTTTGCTGAAAAACAACGTTTGTTAGCCGAGCAGCATCAACGCAAGGATGATCTTTACCAGCAAAAAATACAAAGGCAAGGTTTATTAAGCGCCATATTCTTTATCATTATATTAGGTATGGCTGCCATCCTGATCATTTATTACAGGGCTAAACGCAGGCAGCAAAATATCAATACCATATTAGAGGAAAAAAACCACGAGGTATTACAGCAAAAAACCGACCTTGACGACCAGGCTGGCAAATTAAACGAGCTCAATACGTTAAAAGACAGGCTGATATCCGTATTAGCGCATGATCTAAGGGCGCCTTTAAGTACCTTACGCGGCTTATTCAGTTTGTTGGAAGATGACAGCATTACGCATGAGCAGTTCCTGAGTATGATACCGCAGGCCTTAAGAAAATTAGAATATACTTCTGATTTCTTGGATACGCTATTATTCTGGATCAACAGCCAGATGGATAACTTCGAAAACTCTGCAAAAAGCTTCCCTGTTAAAGATGTGGTGGCTTATGAGATAAATAGCTACCAGGAACAGGCAACAGGAAAAGGGATAACGCTTATTGATACGGTATCGCCGGCTCTCGCTATTTCAGCCGACCCAAATTCGATCCGTATAGTGATCCGTAATTTGATTACCAATGCTATCAAATTCTCGAGGCAAAACGATAGTATCTGTGTAAGCGCCCGGTACCAGGATGATAACTTCATTTTGATATCAATAAAAGATACCGGCGTGGGCATGTCTGAAAAACAGCTTAACAAATTGTTTAAAAGCAAGGTTGACAGCGGAACCGGTACTAATAATGAATCGGGTACGGGTATGGGCCTATTATTCTGTAAGGATCTGATAGAGAAATCAAACGGTAAAATATGGGTACAAAGCAGCCCTGATAATGGTACCGAATTCTTTTTTACAATTCCTGTAGGTAACTGTAAAGAACCGGAAGCCGTGATGGTATCCTAATTGGTTTTTTCAACACGCTATCAAATAATCTTACTGGTTATTAGTATAATTCAAGGGGTCAACTTTTGTTGGATCGCCCATGTAAACCCACACTATATTGCCGATGTATTTACGGAAAGCGTTGTTTACCTCATCCACGGTTAGCTTCTTCACATCATCCACCAAAGTAAACGACCGCCTCCAATTATTATACAATACCTCATTAGCCGCCATTGATGTAGCCTGGGCGCTATTGGTTTCCTGTTTATAATAAAAGGCGTTCAGGTAAGTAACCTTCATATTGGCAACCTCATCTGCTTTAAAACCCTCAGTTTTTATTTGAGCAACCAGCTTATTAAATACCGCGATGTATTTATCAGGCTGAGTAGTTGAAACCTCGAACCGTGCAGTAGCCACAGAACCATTGCTCAACAATGCCTCTGGAGCGTAAGAAAGGCCATTATTGGTACGCACCTCCAGAAAATGACGATCAGCAAATAGGCGCATAGCTACATTAAAAGCGGTAAAATCAGGCGTTCCGGGTGCAGGTGCGCCTGTTATCCCTTCTATGTAATTGGTAGCGAGATCTCTTTTTTCTGCCGAAAATGTGTTTTTACTTACTTTAAAAACTGATTTTTTAAGCTCAAAAGGCACTCCTTGCTTTATCCCAGAAAGCAACTGACTTACTTTTTTTTCAATGATAGCCCTGTCAAGGTCGGCTACTATTACGATCAACATTCTTGACCTTGTTAAGATAGACCGGTAATATGCCTTTGTTTCTTCGGCGGTTAATTTTTCAATGATCTCCACCGAGCCATCAGGGTCTTTGGCGTAATCAAGGCCCACAAAAGCAACTTTGGCAGCATACTTGTCTATCGCGTCATCCGGCTGCCCTTCAGTTTCCTTCAGGCTATTAATAGCATCTTGTTTGATACGCTCAAACTCTTTGGCATCAAAGCTGGGTTCTGTTAACGCTTCGGCATACAAGGGCCAAACGGTTTCAAAATCACTTTTGATGCAATTCATCTTTACCACAGAATAATCCTTACCGCTGAAACCATATAATTCGGCGCTTACTTTATCCAGTTGATTCTTAAAGCTGTTTTTATCATGCTTAGTAGTACCACACTCGCTTAGAGCCGTCATCGCCATTGATTCGATACCGCATTTATCCGCGGGGTAATTCCTCACCCCTCCTTTTATAATGGTTTGTATCTCCACAATATCATTCCCGCCAGGCTCTACGATCACTTTTACCCCATCCACCATCATTTCATAGGCTCGCAACTGGGCCGCGGCCTTTTGCAAGTTGAATGGCAGAACAACGATCAGCAGTATTAATATTTTCTTCATCGTGATCAGGTTAAATTACCTGGCTGTAAAAAATGAGACGGCATTTGTTTGTTTACTTAATTCGGGCTTAATGATCAAACCGGCTACCATTGGTTTCCCTGTCAAATACTTATTGAGGTACCTGGCAATATCTTCGCGTGTTACCCTTTGATAGTTTTCGTCCAGATCAGTATAAAAATTAAGTGAGGTGCTACACCAATCAAAACTTACCTGGGCGGGCAGATCCGATGGCTTCTCCTTACTATGGATACCGGTACGCATTAAAATAGCTTTGGCATCTTTTAACTGTTCATCAGTAAAATAATTAGCATCCGCAAAATGGCTCAGCTGGTTCATGAACTCAGTATAACATTCCTTCAGCTTATTCGGGTTGGGTTCGATCAAAATATCTATCGGCCCCACATACTTACAGGTTGTGTAGTTCATCTGGACAGTTGATGCCAAGCCCTTATCAACCAGTGCCTGCTGCAATTTTGAGGAGTTTAAACCAACTATGGTCGAAAACACATCAGCAGCTACTACCGAAGCTGAATCAGTTGAATAAGATGGCCCCTGCCACGAGAATTGCATATCAGGTGTTTGCGCTATTGTAGCTTCCTTTACAAAATATTCACTTTTGGGCAATGGCTTAAATGTTGGTAGCGGGTATTTCACAAAGGGATCAAAATCACTTTTAGCCCAATCACCAAAAATACTTTCAGCCAGGGCAAAAGCATCATCGTGCTTTACATCACCGCATATCGTCAGCAAACTATTATTGGGCAGGTAATATTTGTCTTTGATCACCATCATTTTTTCGGGCGTAGCCGAGTTAATCACTCCGTGTATGCCTATAGGATTTTTACGGTTGAGCAGATCGCCCCATAAGTGTTTTTGAACCTCGAACCAAAGCTGAAAGTTAGGATCGCTTTCCAATTGCTGAAATTCGCCATCAACCACCGGGCGCTCTTTCTCCATGTCTTCTTTGCGGTAGATGGGAAAGCGGATGGCCGCATTCATTAGTTTTAAACCGGCTTTAAGACTGTCTTTCCCTAAAGTAAAAAAGTAGTTTACCCGTTCCACATTGGTCGATCCGTTCCATAACGCGCCTAACTGCTGGGTGCGTTTTAAAAAATCTTCCGGTGTAGGATAATCCCTGTTAGCCTTAAAAAACATGTGCTCAAACAGGTGCGATAAGCCGTTATATTCAGCATCCTCGGTATATGATCCATTTTTAACGGCTATTTCAATAGTTGCCAATGGCACTTTGCTATTCTCTATTACCAGTACTTCCAATCCATTGGGAAGTTTCTTCCAGAAATAACCCTGGGGCAAACGGGGCTGGGCAAATGCTCCGGCTGTAAGAAGCATTGCTGCAATATTAATGATTAAAATTTTACTAAAGTTCCTGGTCATATATCACAGCCTGATGATAACAGCGTAAAAGTATCGTATATTATTAAAAATAATATATACTGATGATATTTCTTAATTGCCTTTAACTATTTGAGATCAGCACAAAAAACAAAAGGCCCCGATGTATCAGGGCCCTTTGTTGATCGATAAAAAATTTACAAATATTAGCTGTACTGTATATCCAAAGTAATAGGCACACTTAGTGCTTTTGAAATGATACAATTGGCTTTAGCACCTTCGGCTATTTGTTTGAAAGCATCTTCGGATACACCATCAATAACTGAGCCTTTTAATGACAGGTGGATGTTGGTGATGCTTAATGCAACCATATCCAGTTCAAGAACAGCCTCTGTATTTAAATCACCAGGCGTAAAACCCGACTGTGTTAAAGCTGCCCCCACTGCCATAGTGAAGCAACCTGCATGAGCCGCTGCGATCAATTCTTCAGGGTTTGTACCCACGCCATCAGCGAAACGGGTTTTAAATGAATACTGTGTGTTATTCAGTGTGGTACTTTGGGTGGATATTTCACCTTTACCATCTTTTAAAGTGCCATTCCAATGGGCTGTTGCTGTGCGTTTCATAGTTTTTCTCTTTAAAGTATTATGTTCGAAAGTAGTTATTTTATTTAAAAGCGAATATTAAATTTCTATACCTATACGTATTAAAGCCCCTCTCTACAGGAGAGGGGTTTGGGGTGAGGCTACCATTTGGCGCGCTCATATTGTGATGGCCATTTAACCTCCTGTCCTAATTGATGGGCCGCGCGTAACGGGAAATATGGATCGCGCAAAAACTCACGGGCCAGTAGTACTACATCAGCCTGACCGCTTTTAATTATTTCATCTGCTTGTTCGGGTTCGGTGATCAAACCTACCGCACCGGTTAGTATCCCGGTTTCTTTACGTAATTTTTCAGCAAACTCAACCTGGTAGCCCGGCTTTAAAGGTATTTTTGCAGTCGCAACATTCCCTCCCGAAGAGCAATCAACCAGGTCGATGCCCTTATCCTTCAATATTTTGGCCAGGGCCGATGAATCATCGGCTGTCCATCCGCCTTCGGTCCAATCGGTAGATGAAATACGCACAAATAAAGGGTATTCATCCGGCCATACTTCTTTTACAGATTCAGTTACTTCCAGTAATAATCGGATGCGGTTCTCAAATGATCCTCCATATTCATCAGTCCTATGATTACTCAGGGGCGAATAAAACTCATGGATCAAATAACCGTGCGCTCCATGCAATTCAATTACTTTAAAACCTGCTTTTAATGCCCGCTCTGCCGCTGCTTTAAAATCAGCCTTGATCTTTTCGATACCTTGTTTATCCAGTTCGATCGGAGCTTCTTCGCTCGCAGTAAAAGGCATTGCACTTGGTGCTAATGATCTCCAGCCATTTTCTTTGTTGGATGCGATCTGTGCCCCACCCTTCCATGGAACTTCGTGACTTGCTTTGCGGCCTGCATGTGCCAGTTGAATACCTGCCACACTCCCATACTGGTGAATAAAATCGGTGATCTGTTTTAACTTTTCTATATGTTCATCTTTCCAGATACCCAGGTCGCCAGGACTTATCCTGCCTTCGGCTGATACCGCTGTAGCTTCTGTAATAACCAAAGCGGCGCCACCAATAGCCCTGCTGCCTAAATGCACCAGGTGCCAGTCATTAGCAAAGCCATCCTCGCTGGAATATTCGCACATCGGCGAAACAATGATGCGATTTTTAAATTCAATACTTTTTATTTTCAGAGGTGAGAACAGGTGAGCCATTATTTGTTTTTTGTGCAAATATGACGAGTAACATTTAAGCCAGTCTCATGGTTTTGTAAAATACCTGTGAATGATCCTTAAATGATAAATAGCCTTAACATTTATCTAATTTTGGCTGTTTAATTACCAAAATATGAAAAACGAACAAAACTACATATCACTGCAAGTGGCCGATGGCAGCAGTATGGCTGCTTATACCTCATTACCCGCAAACAGAACCGGTAAACTACCGGCAATTATTGTATTGCAGGAAGCATTCGGAGTTAATCACCACATGCGCAATGTAACTGACCGCTTTGCTAAAGAAGGGTTTGTTGCAGTATGCCCCGAAATTTTCCATCGCACAGCACCCGTAGGATTTGAAGGAAGTTATAGCGATTTTGCTTCGGTAATGCCGCATTACCAGGCAGTAACAACTGAAACGTTTGAGCAAGATCTGCAAGCTACTTATGACTGGCTGGTTAAACAGGGCAATGTTGATCCTGACCGGATATTCAGTGTGGGCTATTGCTTAGGCGGCAGGGTTTCATTTTTAGCAAATGCCATACTTCCATTAAAAGCAGCCGTATCCTATTATGGGGGCGGCACAGATACAATTGCTGATAAAGCTAAAGACCTGCATGGGAGACATTTGTTTTTTTGGGGTGGACTGGACAAGCATATCAAATCTGAAAATATCCATACGGTGATCAGGGCGATGGAGGCTGCGGAAAAGGACTTCATCAACGTAAAAATATCATATGCCGACCATGCCTTTGCTTGTGATGAGAGACCGAGTTATAATGAAACTGCTACAAAGGAAGCCTGGGCATTGACGCTGGCCTTTTTGTCTGAATCTTAATTATTCGTTTTTTTCTTCGCGTTTCACCAGCAACACCTCATCCCCTTCTAAGGGCAGGTATCCATACTCATAGCAAAAATGATAGGTTTTGCCGGTTTGGGTTTGATAGGTATGCGTATGATATTCGAAATCCAATCCCTTTGCCGCTAATTTTTTTCGTGTGGTTTTTGTTTTACCTGATGGGTTTAGTTCTTCCAATATCCGTCGGTTACGGCGTAGTATATTGTTGATATTGCGCACCAGGTTATAGCTGCTGCTGTTTAACTGGTTGTTATAATTATTGCGGCATTGGTCGTCACAAAACTTTTTATCAGCACGGCCATGTAAAACTTCGCCGCAATCGAGGCATACTCTTTCCTGGTTCATATTGATAAAGGTAAATAATAAATTATTCGTTTGCAAACGTTTACAAATGGAAATTGTCGACTATAAACGGGGAACTATATCCTACTTTAACCCATAAAAATAGCTTAAAATCAAGCTTTTAATTGTGTTGTATTTTTGTTAACTTGTGCATTGATACCGGGACGGATTGATAATAAGCACAATATGAAGATAACAGACACACAAGTAGTAGCACAACTAAAATTGAGGCGGGCAAAATTGAAAGTAGAACTAGAGCGCGTAGAAATCGCTATCCGTGCATTCCAGGAAGTTGACGAAAAGAACATGGATTACCTCGAAGCTGCGCCGTATTTGGTTGAGGAAATTATCACGGCAGATAATGACGAGATGGCGCAAGCCATATTGTTATATAATCCTCGGGATAGCTATAACAGGAAAATAAAATATGCTTTGAGCAAAATTGGTGAGGGTTCAGCAACGCACATAACGCAATATCTTTTACAGATAGACAGGAAGATCAAGGAAGTAAATAACTTTCACCAACGGATAACCTATTCAGCCAGTAGAATGTATAAGCAGGGAGAAATAGCAGCGAGGCAGGACGGCAGAATAAATATTTACAAATTAAAGACGTTGCCAGTTACTTAGGCTTTTGATCGTTTGGGACTGGCTTAGACAGAGCCTGCATAGCCTGTTCAAACGATACTCCCAAACCGTCAATAGCCTGCTTATCAGTCTTTGGTTTCTTTGGCTTTTCCTTTGTCTTTTTTTCGTGTGAGCGTGGCATAATCTATCCGATGATTTGCCAAAGATACTACTTTATCAAATCTTTGCGCCTCTGAAAATGTGCGGGTGTTAAACCTGAAAGCAAATTCTTCAAGATAGTTTTGCACATGCTTGGGGCTAATAGAATGATATGTGCCGTAAACACCACGTTTGAGGATTGACCAAAAGTTTTCAATGGTGTTGGTGTGTACGTCACCCCTCACATATTCCTTAAGCATGTGCTTAATGGTTTGATGTTCGTATAGTCTGCTCATAGTGCCATACACTACATGATCGTCTGTCATGAGTTTAGATCCCTGATGTACGGACTTAACGAGGAACGGGATTACGTTTTCATAATTGGTGCGTTCGATAACCTGGGCGCGGACTTCTCCGCCACGCTCAACGGCACCGACTACGGCAATAGCGTTGGGATTGCCCTCTTTCTCAATACGTTCTCTTTTCTTTTTGTGCATGTTTGAGGGTTTCCCCTGTAAGTAACTTTCGTCCACTTCCACCACGTTATCAGAGCCTAATTTATCATAAGTGAACGACTGCATTTTGAACGCATTACGTACCCTTTGCATCATGAACCAAGCCGTTTTCTGTGTCACTCCAATATCGCGTCCAACCTGTACGGATGATATGCCCTTACGATGCGTAGAGAGAATGAAGATAGCCATAAACCACTTTGCCAATGGTACAGTACTATTTTCAAAGATAGTGCCTTTGATCGCGCTAAAATGCTTCCTGCACGATGCGCATTTGTAGCGTGGAAACTTGCCTTTCAACTCGTAAACATGAGTATGACCACAGAACGCGCAAACCGGCGAGCCGTTCCAACGGAGTTGAGTTAAGTACTCAATACAAGTCTTATTATCTTGAAAATGAATGGCAACATCATTGATGGTGCGGAACGGTAGAGATTTGCCAACTGGTTGCATACTGACAGGTATTTAATATTTGTAAATAATAATACTATTGCCTATCTTCGCAATAGTAAAAAGGGAAACGGTGTGTCCCGCAGTTCCAGTGTCTGCTGTGCTGTATACACTAAATACCGCTCCCTTATGTCTTACAAACCGCTTTGCTGATGTCCTCGAAAACTGTAGCTAAGCGGTTTTTTTATGTCTTATTGTAAGATCAACTTATCCAGTTGCTCTATATATTCATCTTTTAAATCTGTAAGGTTCTCCTTAAAGAACTTAGCCATCCCATAGTATAGCGTATTGCCATGCATGTAACGACCTATTAAAATCTTTTCCATAAATAATTGGGATAGTGTTGTAGCAATCTTGTTGCGTATATCGGCGGTAATGTCAATGCCATGTTTAAAGGCGATACAGTTGTAAACGCCTACGGTGCTTTTGAGGAAATAACGCGGGTTTTCGCTATCAATTTCTAAGCACCATTTAACAGAATCACGCCATTTAATATTGGGGGTTGGTAGTTCTTTTTTAGCTACGAATAATTCACCCTGCAACCTATTAAGCTCGCTTGTCTTCTCATTAATCAAACTGGTAAGGTCAAATACTCTCTTAGACGCTGGGTCTTTTTGAGCGTCCTTTTCTGTGGCCTTAACTACTTCGTCAGAGATATACATATCTTTTCTTTGAATACTCAACAATTTTACAAATAATAATCATACAAACCAAATTTATTTGTAAATATTCCCCGGTATATAATTACATTTACTTCAATTATTTTATAGCGAACTCGTTCAAGCTACCGAACCGACCAAAAATTCCAGCAAGAACACACGAGGGAGAGAACCGCTCACGCCATAGCGTGGGGTAACTCTTTGTGTGTGCGCTCTTGGTCGGGCGCGGTAGCTTAAGAGGCCTCACGCTTGCTTATTTTAAATCGCCAGGCAGAGGCTAAAGGCATAAAAACCTTATAAATGAAGCCTCTAAAACTAATTTTTACCACATTATTAATATGTGTAATCAATTCATCATTTGGGCAAGTATCGCATGTTTACGTACTTCAATCAACAGCGGCATTTATAGCTGAAAAGGAGGATTTAGACAATAATCCAGTATGGGAAGATTTGCCAGTAATGAAAGGAGTAATAGTATATTTCGATCAAGATCACGGCAAATTAAATATACAAAATAAGAAAACTAATAGAATATTACTTCAATATAATATTGCGTATATATATCCAGAGATTTTAGATCGTGGGTTAACAATAGATGAATACGCTTGCATTGACCAAGATTACAATAAATGCGACCTTAAGATGCTATATTTTAAAGGAACAGATGGGAAGAACTGGATACAATTATTTATAAAAAAAGAGAAGTTATATCGATTAGATTTGACATTTGCTATTGATTAGACAACCGAAAAAACCATGAAACACTTATTACTATTTATCATGCTGTTAGCGAGTATAAACACATTCGCCCAGCGCGGGCATTATAGAGGGGGTCACGGGTCATCACACAAGCACGGCCATTACGTTAATTTTAGAACTCACAACCATTATACACACCATCGCAGATGAAAAAGGAGTTAACAAAATCCGAAATTATAGAGCTAATAAAGAGGTTAAAGAATCAACTATCTATTATCCACGCAGCCCATAAGAAACGAAATGAAAACTAACGATAAATTCGCCGTTGGCCTAATCTTATTATGGGTGATTGTATTTATAATATCCCGGTAAATAATACCCATATTTGAGGATGCAGAAGAAAGAAGCCTATTCAATCATCCAAACGCTTGAAAATGAACGAACACGAACAAGACATAAAGGGCGTGAGATATTAGGGTTTATTATGGCAAAGAGTGGAGAAATACCCGACACATTACAAACGATAGCATACAAATATTTGAGGAATAAAGACTATCAAATGCACATAAGCGAGCCTGAATTAGATGTGTTGATACACGTTATACTCGAACCAAATTCGGGCGAGGAAGACCCAATTATTGAGTTATGGCCGGAGCAATATAAAAGCCAGTAACTGACACGTGTTTACCCACAATAGAGTATTTAAGATCATTACCGGAAGCCATATCAACCACTACACCATATCCAGGCGGTAACGATGCGTTAAACTCATCGATTCTGTTGTCCAGTTCAGTAACAAATTCTCTGTATTTGGCTGACCGTTGGGCTGCCGTGATTGGTTCTTCAAGGTGCAATATCTCTCCCATGATTAAATGCTTTAATGCATAGCATTAAAGTTAGATAGAAACAAGTAAATTCTGAAAAAAAGGTACAAATCTTCGATTTGTAAAATCAATATACAGGCGCGTATTAACAATAGTCGGGCTAACTTCTGCGTGAAATCACTTCACAGTATAGAATTTTGCAAGCTGTTCAATGATATAGTTAGGCAATGTTTCGTCAGTTATTTTAATGTAATCTATATAGTCATTTTTCGCCAAGACTGGCTCGATGTATTTATGAATATCTTTACTACCGACAGCCCCAAAGAACGGTCTGTTTTCTTCCATTATAAGTTGAGTTATGCGTGCATAGCCTTGCATCTTGTACTTTTCCGCTTCCATGATTAAATAGGTTTAAGTGAGGCATAAACTTAATAAAAGATCAGCAGCCGAACAAATTAAACCAAATAACTCAAACACAACACATTACAAACCAATGGGTTAAACTGCGGGATAGGTGCCTATAAACGGTTAATAACCGACTAATCTTTTCGGCATCCCACACCTTTGTATCACCGATTTGAAAAGAAATATTAAAAATTAAAGAAAGTATGAACACATTAAAAAACAGCGTACGCCTGGTAGGCAACCTGGGTATGGACCCCGAAGTAAAGAGTTTTGATAATAATCGCAAGCTGGCAAAAATATCCATCGCCACTAATGAAACTTACAAAAATGACAAGGGCGAGAAAATAACTGATACCCAATGGCACAACCTGGTATTATGGGGTGCGCAAGCCAAACTGGCTGAAGAATATTTGAAGAAAGGCGATGAGATCGCTATTGAAGGCAAGCTCTCAAGCCGCAGCTATGTGGACAAAGACGGCAACAAAAAATATGCGACCGAGGTGGTGGTCAATGAGTTTTTGAAACTCAGTCATAAAAATTAGTTGATTTAGTTAAGGGTTGATAGTATGTGTGGGGAAAGTGATCGGTTGGTTGCTATTAACCCTTGACTAAATTAAATGCGCTTTAAATTATTAAAACTCTAATCCTTATATTTGTTATGTACTTAGAAGCAAAAAAGAAACAGCCAGGTTATATAAACTGCTATCTGATAAGTTAGGCAGCGATACAACCGAGGCCATGTTTAAATACATCGATAATAAAACAGAACGCTCAGTGGAAGCCACCATTAAAACATTAGCTACAAAGGATGACATTGCGATTGTCAAGGATGAGATTGCTAAGGTTAAGTATGATCTTAGTAATGAGATTGGTGATGCTCGCAAGGAGATCGGTGAATCTAAAGCTGAAAATATTAAGTGGATGTTTATCTTTTGGATAGGCCAGGTTGGTGCAATGTTGGCTATTGCCTTTTTAGTGTTAAAAAAATAACCTGCTCGTGGAAGAAGCGATTAAGACTTTAGCTACAAAATATGATACTGCAAATGGTATTGCAAGTATAAAAGATGACCTTGCAAAATTCAAATCTGATCTTAGTAAACAAATTGATAATTCTATCAGATGGATGTTTGTCTTTTGGCTCGGCCAGGTCGGCACTACACTTGCCATCATGCTATTGTTCCTAAAGAAATAGGGCGCGAATCAGAAAATCATTCCCATTTAAATATTAACAGTTTTTTCTACTATAATATGTATCACATCGTCCAGTTCTATGGCGGTGGTCCTCAGGTGCTCCATGATCTCCTTGTTTAACGGATTATCCATTTTATTTTTGTCAAACAAATTAACCAAACCCATTATAGTGGCTACCGGCCTGCGGATATTGTGAGAGCTAATAGATGCGATTTCCTGTAAGCGTTTATTTTGGTTGGCAAGGTATTGCTCACTCCTTTTACTTTCTATCAGTACCCGCAGAATATTAATGGTACGTTCGATCATTTGCAATTCTTCGGGTTTGGGCTCTCTTATGCTGTCGTAATAGATAGCAAACGTGGCTAATACATTAGTGCTTTGCGAACCAATAACCGGGGTCGACCAACAGGCTTTTAATCCATAAGGGAGAATGAACTGTTTGTAATGGTCCCACAAGGGGCTATGTTCAATATCCCTTACGATGACCTGCTCGCGATGATAGGCTGCTGTACCGCACGAGCCTTCATTCGGGCCGATCCTGGAGCCATTTATAGCACGGCAGTATTCAACTGGTAAGCGGGGCGCTGAGAGATGATAAACTTTCTCCTGGGCCTTATCAACCTCCAAAATGGAACAATACATTTCAGGAAATATGCGCTCTATCCCTAATAATAACTCGTCCGTAATTAAGGGAAGTGTATAAGAAGGCAATAAATTCAATTCTAAAACCCTTTTCTCCAGTGCTAATATCAACTGCTGGGTTTTACTATCACTGATATCACTTATAAAAGCGATCACTTCGCCCCTGTAAGGGTAAATACTTAACCGCAGCCACCCTTTATAATGCTGATCATAATACTCTACCAGGCTAGGGGTATCGTTCTTAAAAGCATTTTCAAACTCAGGAATAACTTCATCCGCGATGACCAGGCTATTTAGTTGCCTGATATCTGCACCGCGCAACTCATTAGCCGGCGCATTTATTATCCCCTGGAAAGCAGGATTAAAAGCATTGATATGCCAGTTTTTATCCAGCATAAAAAAGCCATCGGGAAGGCTTGCTAAAACATGTTGGATCTTGTCCGAAATATTGTTGATGTTTTGAATATACAAATTTGTATTTGCATAAATGCCTGTGGCATAGATCAACCTGTCATCTTCATTAAAACTAAACGACCAGGTAATATTTAAGAAAGTATTATCGCTTGCTTTTATCCGGGTGAAATACCCGGTTATATTTTTTTGATGGGTTATTTTTTTTAATAGTTCAATATGCTTATCCCAGTCGTCCGGGTGAAAAAGGTCAATAATATTTTTGCCGTTTATTTTCTGTTCGGTATAACCTGTAAAATGCCTGAAAGAAACATTCGTTTTAAGAATGGCTCCATTTACGTCAAACACCAAAAAAATATCACTTGAATGTTCGAACAAAAACGATAGCCTTTCATCCATACAAAGCAGAATTATTATTATAGTAAATTTACCATAATAATAATTTGATATACAATAAATTATATATATGTTTTTTTTAAGGTGTGGAAACTGCAACCGGCAAAATTTTCCCGTTAAAGAATCTGTGCCCCGTAAGAGCAAAATCAGCGATGTATTTACCCATCTCAAAAGCCATCACCGGCGATTCATAACCGGGGAAAGCCTTTTCGAGCATTTCGGTTTGCGCCGAGCCTAACGCCAGGCAGTTGACCTTGATCTGTTGTTCTGCTAATTCCTGCGCCATGCATTCAGTTAAGGTATGCAAAGCTGCTTTGCTGGCCGAATAGGCCGACAAACCCGGAAACTTAACACTGCCCTGGAAACCACCCATACTGCCAATATTTAAAATATGCGAACCGGCAGGCATTAATGGCAACAAGCTTTGTATAATGCGTACATGCCCTATAAAGTTGCTTTGCAGCATCTCTACAAAATCAGTTTCCAATAGTTCGGTAAAAGGCTTATTGATGAGAACACCGGCGTTATTGATTAGGATATCCACCTGGTTATCAAGGCGGCTGCCTATAAATTGCAACAGGTCAGCATAATCATCATGTACAATATCGAATGCTACAGGATAAAGCACACAATCGGGGTTTAGTCCCCGCGCGATCTCCAATAACTTCCCAAGCTTATCTTCTGAGCGGGCCAATGCGATAACCTTGTGTTTGCCGGATAATATAAGTTCAAGCACCGCTTCAAATCCAACACCACTGCTTGCGCCTGTTATAATAATATTCATAAGTGCTAAGATATTAATTTTATCACACCACCAGTTTCTGTTCCACCGGGTGTTTGATGAGATAAAACCCGTCACTGATCAATTTTTTCAACCCACGCTCGTTGGTTGCTTTATTTTCAAGGAAGGGCCTTATCTCTGCGGCTAACTCAGGCTCAACTTCTTCGTGATCTAATATCTCCAATATTTCTAACGCGCACAACCAGTCGTCATGATGATTTTTTTGCAGCATTTGCCATACATTACCTAAAAATCCATAATCGCCGCCTTTATGCCTGCGGTCCCTTACCTGTTGATAAAGTTGATGCAATTCGATAGTACGCTGATCATATTGCACGTGGTGGGTATTGGTGGCCGACTTGTACACAATTTCTTCATAAGCGTCCTTGTCGGCTGCGCCGCAAAAAACAGATACTATTTTCTCGCCAACAGCCATATCATATACACCCCATGAAGGATCAAACAACAGCTCTCCTTTTTTATCTTTCACAGTGCAATCGGCAAAAGTGATCAGGATGTTTTTGCCATCCTGGGTCAATATATGCTTAACTATCCCGCTCAAAGTGATACCGCTGTCAAAATGCAGCATCGCCGTATTACCTGTTTCCAGGCCGTGAACGGTCAACTCGTCCGCCGTCATATCTTCGATCGGAGTGACTATTCCTTTTATCTTACCAACGGGAGAACTGAATCCGTCCTTATGATAGTCCTTACCGTGACCTTTCAGCAGTTTATTATTGAATGACAAGGTAGTAGGGCCTGTAGTTTTAATAAACGAGGGTTGGTCGCCCGTTGTCTTTATAAAATCCGTAATTGTACCTGAAACCTGCAAGCCAGAGCTATAAACTGCCGTACAGGTATTTTTACTTTCTATCGCTTTTTGCAAACCAAAACTACCACCAACCCTGAATGCCATGGTATCAGCAAATTGCTCCAGCACATCTATCAGGTTCTGAAATGTTTCCGTAACAAAAAGCTGCGGCTGCGCTTTGGTGATATCGTAGGAGTAATTGACCGCGTAAATATTGTACCACAACTTCTTAATATCCGGTTGCATACAGGTAGAACTCTCGCCAATAGACGATAGCAAACCCGCACCATATATCTTAGGGTTTTCCAGGTTGCCGATCAAACCATATTCAACCGTCCACCAATGCAGCCGGCTCAATAGGGCCATTTCTGATGGCTCGCCCATGTTTTCTTGCCTGAAAGCCACCAGCTCGTCGGCTTTTTTTATTTCTGCAGGATCAGCATCAGGCATTTCTTTTAGAATAGATAACGCCCTGATGGTTTCATACAATTCAAAATCCTGTGCCGAAAACATGGCCTTCGCGCCTATCGAACCAAAATAGCTGAGGTAATCGTGATAATCCTTATCAGCAATGATGGGTGCATGACCGGCTGATTCATGGATAATATCGGGTGCCGGGGTATATTCAATGTGCTTTAACTGGCGGATATCCGCAGCTATAACCAACACGCGGTAAGCCTGGTACTCCATAAAGGCCGCTGGCGGTATAAAGCCATCCACAGTAACAGCGCCCCAGCCTATTTTGCCGAGCGCGTCGTTCATCTCCTGCAGATCAGGGATTTTTTCGATGGTTAAACCTGCCTTTTGCAAGCCGGGGATGTAAGGGTAATAAGCAACATCTTTAAGATAACTGTAATTCTGCCGCATCACATAACGCCATACCGCATGATCAATGGGCGTATAGTGTTCATAATGCTGATTTACGATAAATTGCTTTAAATGACGGGGTAATGCCGCAACCTGCGGGTTATTAAAATCATTAAAATCACTCATTACGTTCAGTTGGTTTATTAAGAGAACGCAAAATTAGGAAATTAGATCGCTATTTGTCTATATTCTCTTCAATTGGAGGTAAACCTTTTTCAAGCCTGCTGTTACGAATAACATAATAAATACCAAATAACGCCACTAAAATTGAGATGAGATAAAAGCTAATACTCAAGTAAACAGCCATATCTGTGGCAATATTAAATTGCTTTGAGGCGGTTAAAAAAATAGCATCCCTTACACCTCCTCCGCCTAAGCTAAAGGGGATAATTGCGGCTAATGAGGAAATGAGGAAGGACAAAAGATATGGCGCAAATTTGCTGTGAAAATCGTTTTGCGCTAAGATCAGGCATATAATAACCAGTATCTGCATCGACTGAACGCAGACTGCTTTTAAATGGCCCGAAAGAAAATTATGGGTATAATCCCTGAAAAAACGCCGGGCTACGAAATAATAGATAAGCGAACCAATGATAAAAATGCCCCCCGGTATAGCCAGGTGAACAGGGATCGAAGGTATCATGATGATCAGGGCTACCGTAATCAATCCTATGGCCCAAAAACCACTCAGCCTATCAAATAAGATTGCCCAAAACACTTTTTTCGTTGGCAATTTATAGCGCTTGTGTAATAAGTATATCTTATAACCATCGCCCCCAATACCACCTGGTAGCAGTACATTGTAGCACATTCCTAAAAAATACAATCTTAAATTGAAGCGATAATCTAATTTCAAACCAATAGATTTAAAATAGCTTAGTAGCCTCCACGAAGAAAAGATCATGGAAATAAAATAACATATAATGGCGGCTGATAACCAAAGCTTATTTGCATTAAAAAGCCGGTATTTTATTTTTGCAAAAGGCACCTTGCTAAATACGTAGTAAAGCAAACCGCCCGTAACAACTACGATTAAGATTATTTTGGTAATGCTCCAAAGTGTACCCTTCCAGGTTTTATGCTCAACCGCATCTTCTGCGGCATCTTCAGCTGTTTCTTCTATATTCGACATTAGCCGCAAAAGTAATACTTTATTATGATTACACTGAGTAGTACTGTGATACACTGATAACAAATTGATTACACAAATTTGTTTTAACCTGTAATAAACAAAAATTGACAAAGCAGTTAATATTAAAATTCTAAATTTGCCCAAATTTTAAGCGGTATGGCTAAAGTAAATGTTGGTTTGGTGCAGATGGCTTGCACAGCTGATAAGCAGCAGAATTTGCAAAAAGCAATTGTTAAGGTGCGCGAAGCTGCCGCTAAAGGCGCGCAGATAGTTTGCTTGCAGGAGTTGTTTACCTCATTGTATTTCTGCGACGTAGAGAATTACGATAATTTTCAGTTGGCCGAAGCCATCCCAGGCCCTTCAACCAATGAATTATCAAAAGTCGCGAAAGAATTAAATGTGGTTATCGTGGCCTCTTTATTTGAAAAACGGGCACAGGGCCTATACCATAACACAACCGCTGTAATTGATGCTGATGGTGCTTATTTGGGTAAATACCGCAAAATGCATATCCCCGATGATCCTGGTTTTTATGAGAAATTTTATTTCACACCTGGCGACCTGGGTTACAAGGTTTTCAAAACCAAATATGCCACAATAGGCGTACTGATCTGCTGGGATCAATGGTATCCCGAAGCAGCCCGTATTACCGCGTTGATGGGGGCCGAAATATTATTTTACCCTACAGCCATAGGTTGGGCAACCAGCCAGGATGAGGCCACTAATACCGAGCAATACAATGCCTGGCAAACCATCCAGCGCTCACATGCGGTAGCAAATGGCGTGCACGTAGTAAGCGTAAACCGTGTTGGACAGGAAGAAGAATTAAAATTCTGGGGCGGATCATTTTTCGCTAATCCTTTCGGCAGCATCATTCACCAGGCATCGCATACGAATGAGGAAGTGATTGTACAGGAACTTGATTTAGGAAAATCAGATTACTATAGAAGTCACTGGCCGTTTTTACGCGATAGACGCATCGATTCTTACCAGCCTATAACAAAAAGATTTATTGATGAAGATTGATTGTCTGAACCATGATTTACACGATTAAAGGATTTTCAGGATTATTTAACTAACTCCGTTATCATATTATTTTTACGATATAATCAGGGTAATCTTTTAATCCCATAAATCATGGTTCAGACAAAAGAGATTGCCGCGCTACGCTCGCAATGACATATTTAGAAAAATAAACATCGACTATGGACAATTTATCCGGATTCCACTTTCCCGCCGAATGGGCACAACATACTGCCACCTGGTTAAGCTGGCCACATAAGGAAGAATCATGGCCGGGTAAGATCGCTACTATTTATAAACCTTATTGCGAGTTTATAAAAGTCATATCCGAGGGTGAATTAGTACGCATCAACGTAGCTGATGAACAAATGGCAGCTTTTGCCAAACAGCAATTACAAATAGTTGGGGTTGATTTGAAGAATATCGAATTTTTTACGTTCCCAACAAATGATGCGTGGTGTAGGGATCACGGCCCTGCTTTTCTGATCAATCCTGAAACCAAAGAAAAAGTAATTGTTGATTGGGGTTATAATGCCTGGGGTAATAAATATCCGCCTTATGATCTGGATGATGTGATCCCCACCAAAATAGCACAGCATTTTAATCTGCCAGCTTATCATCCCGGCATAGTGATGGAAGGTGGTTCGGTTGATTTTAATGGAAAAGGGACAGTTCTAACCACTACCGCCTGCCTGCTCAATAAAAATCGCAACCCGCATTTAAATCAGCAGCAAATTGAAGCTTACCTGCAAAATTATTATGGTGTTCAACAGGTGTTATGGCTTGGTGATGGCATTATAGGCGACGATACCGATGGCCATATTGATGACATTACCCGTTTTGTGAATGAGGATACCGTAGTTACCGTTATCGAAGAAAACAAGAACGACGAAAATTACCACATCCTGCAGGAAAACCTGCAAACCCTAAAAACCATGCGCCTGCTGAATGGCAAGCAACTCAATATCATAGAATTACCTATGCCTGAGCCTGTATATTATGATGGTCAGCGCCTGCCAGCTTCTTATGCTAATTTCTATATCAGCAATGCCGCTGTAGTTGCGCCAACCTATCGTTCCAAAAACGATGTCAAGGCGCTTGATATTCTGCAGCAGTGCTTCCCTGACAAGAAAGTAGTTGGCATTGACTCAACCGATATTATCTGGGGATTGGGCAGCTTTCATTGCTTAAGCCAGCAGGAACCGGCGGTGTAAAACACTGATAGATCATCCAGATAGATACCTATTGGTATCCCCTTTTCAGTCCGAATAACTCCATCAAATGGTGTTTCACATTTTTGAATATGGGATCACTTTGGAACGGCCATAGTTAAGAAATTTCACTATCAATGTACTGACAAAACAGTGTCAGTACATTCTTCAAATTGTCTTTGTAAATTTGTATATACAGGTTAACTCACCCCGACTACTCTTCGCTTGTCGACCTTCTCTTTGCTGCGCGGAAAGAGGGTGAAGAAAGTGTAAAAATTAATTAAAAATCCTCTTTACGGCTCGCCGTAGAGAGGGTGGTCGAGCGGAGCGATGACCGGGTGAGTCTAAACGCTATCCAACAACACTTTCATGCCTTGGAAATTTATGGCACAGGCATTCCATCATATATATTCTAAGCGCTCCTGTGTAATCCGGAATTGCTTTAAACTGGTTAGTTGCGATAACTAATTAAAACGTTCTTTGACATTTTAAGGGATGCGCGTCCCTAACTGATTATCACTACCGCAAGGCTCTGCCTTGTGGCAGGTGATGTTTCCAGCTCAAACTTTATCCACCATGTTTCCTTTATGTTGATAAAATATTTAGTCAACATAAAATCCATAACAAAAACTTAACGTTTGCTTAATGGCTGCCTAACTACCTTTGACAAACCATTCAGGAATAAACTGCATGAAGATACTTTACGCCATACAGGGAACAGGAAACGGTCACTTGAGCCGATCGATGGATATCGTCCCCCTGCTGCAGAAAATGGGCGAAGTTGATGTGTTGGTTAGCGGCACACAAGGCGACCTTACTCTACCCTTCCCGGTAAAATATACATTTAATGGCTTTGGCTTTATATTCGGAAAATCAGGTGGCGTTGATCTGTGGAAATCCTTTTACAAATCAAGGTTCCGCAATTTTTTGAAGGAGATCAATAAGGTACCGGTGGAAGAATACGACCTGGTGATCAATGATTTTGAGCCGGTATCCTCCTGGGCCTGCTATTTAAAAAACAAACCATGCATTGGGTTAAGTCACCAGGCCGCTGTATTGTCAGGACATTCGCCCAAACCTGAGGACTCGGACATGGTGGGAAAACTCATTCTAAAAAACTACGCCCCGGTTACCGTTCAATACGGCTTTCATTTCAAAAGCTTTGACGACAATATATTTACCCCGGTGATCCGCAAACAGGTACGGGAGCAAAAGATAGGTTTCAAAGGGCATTATACGGTTTACCTTCCGGCTTACGATGATAAAAGGCTCATCAAAAGATTATCAGAGTTTAAGGATGTGGAATGGGATGTTTTTTCAAAACACAACAAAAAGGTGCTGAAATATAAGAATGTATACATTCAGCCGATAGATAATGAGAAATTTATAAAAAGCATGGCGCAATCGGCCGGGGTGCTCTGTGGCGCTGGCTTTGAAACACCCGCCGAAGCCTTATTTATGCGAAAAAAGCTGCTGGTAATACCAATGAAAAGCCAGTACGAGCAGCATCTGAATGCCGCGGCACTAAAAACGATGGGCGTACCGGTGATCAAAAGCCTCAAACCCAAACATGATGAAATCATACTGAACTGGATAGAAAAAGGAAAAGTGGTTGAGGTAGATTACCCAGACAATACGCAGGAAATTTTAGAATTCGTTATCAATAAGCATTATCACCCCGCCCCTTCTTTATTTGAGACAGCGAAGGTTTAGTTTTTGTACATTTGATTTTAAATCGCAATCAAATGGCACAAAAAGTGATCACTGTAAATATTAATGTTTACGAGCAAACAGTAACCAACCGCCATTCGGCTTATGAAATAAAAGACGTGAACAAGTACCTGGATGAAGGCTGGGTGGTAAAAGAAGCCATCCATAATGTAACATCGGCCCCAAACTGGACCAACATTACTTTTATATTGGAAAAACTATAAGATTTTACCAATTATTTTAAGCACAGGAAGATTTAAAAAGCACCTTTAACGTTTCAAACGATCTCTACGATCAGAAACAGGCACCCTAACATAATTAAACTGAGCAGATTTTTTGTTTGTCCCGGTGAAAAAGTTGCAGATATTTGTAAATACGTCTTTAAAAACGTCTAAATCCAATAATTTTTTCATATTTTCAATAATTTAGTATAAAAGTACGTAAAAATTTGAACAATCCAAATCATTTTTAATGGATTATCTAACACTTTCATAAAATTTGTTGATTTTACGTAGAAAAATGTCAATAAATAAACATTTGTTAACAAAAAATTACAATAATTAAACACTTACTCTCGTTTTTATAGGTCATTAAGGTTAACAAATCTTATTTGCATTAATCGGTTTCAAAATTTTTATTATCCACCTGTTTATGGATATTTGGTTTCTTAATGAGTAACCATATCACTACAGACAAGCATATTATCAACCTGATTTCAGCGTTTAAAATTGATGCGAAAATAGCTTCGGTTAAACCTTTTGGTTCGGGCCATATCAATGACACTTACCATATTGTTAATGCCGACCCGGGTGGTACCGATTACCTGCTACAGCGGATCAATCATTACGTATTCAGGGATGTGCCGGCTCTGATGAGTAACCTGTTGCATGTGACCACGCATTTAAAGCAGAAGGTGCCCTTGATACCCGGTGCAGATACGGAAAAAGAAGTATTGACCCTTGTTGAAACCAAAACGAACCAACCCTATTTTAAGGACAGCGATGGTAACTACTGGCGTGTTTTTCATTTTCTCAAAGGCACTAAAAGTTATGATAACGTCGAAACCGAACAACAGGCTTTTGAGGGCGGTAAAGCATTTGGGCATTTCCAGGCTTTACTTGCCGATCTGGATACCAATCTTATAAAAGACACCATACCCGATTTCCACAATATAGAGTCCCGCTTAGATCAGCTTAACCAGGCAATTGATAAGGACGTTGCAGGTAGGGTAAAGATGGTATTGCCCGAAATAGAATTCATCAGGCTGCAGGCCGATCAAATGAGCGAAATATTGCTATTGGGCAAAGCGGGCATATTACCACAGCGGATAGTACACAACGATACCAAATTTAATAATGTATTGCTTGACAAGGAGGATAAGGCACAATGTGTGATAGACCTGGATACCGTGATGCCGGGCTATGTGGCTTATGATTTTGGAGACTCGATACGAACCATTATCAACACAGCCGCCGAGGATGAAGCTAACCCTAACCTGGTTGGCCTGAATATCCCCTTGTTTGAGGCTTATACCAAAGGCTATTTACAGGAGGCCAACACTTTTTTAACCGATGCCGAAACAAATTCACTAATAAAGGGTGTGCTGCTTATACCTTACATGCAGGTGGTGCGTTTTTTAACTGATTACCTGGATGGCGACAAGTACTATAAAGTTAATTCGCCCCATCATAACCTGCAGCGCACCAGGGCGCAATTGGCTTTGGTAAAACAATTAGAAAAAAACCAGGAAACATTGCAGCATATCATTCTAAAAACCCATGAATATTATAAATAACAAGCTTGTGATGTCAACTTTAAAAACAAAACCTATTGCATTACTTACCGCTATATTTTTCGTAGGCACGCTTGCGGCTTTTATACCTGGTTCTAAAGCTCATCAGCTACCAAAAGGAATAGCAGATAGCCTGATCACTGTCCCTATTGGCGGCAATGGCTGGAGGGCAGATAAAGACACGCTTGGCGGCAATATCAGCAATAATGGCATTGCAAACTGGAGCGATAAAAAGGCAAGTTTTATTGCCTATGTGCGCTTGGGCGATACCGGTAAATTCAAATTATACCTTAACCTTGCCGTACCCCGCGGCAGCAGTAACATAACAGTAATGGCGTTAAACGTTACAAAAGAAATTACTGCGACGGGCAGCTCATCACATGATCAATATGTGGGCGAATGGAAGGCAACGGATACCGGTTATGTGGCTTTTACCATAAAAGGCATTTCAAAAGGAAGCAGCGTTTTTGCCAATATCAGCAGCATAAAATTAGGGGGGACAGCCATCGATAGCAAAACCACCTATGTAAAAAATAACGAGGGTGAGTTTTTTTATTGGGGACGACGGGGGCCATCGGTGCACCTGGGTTATACTGTTTCCAATAATGTAGATGCCGAATGGTTCTATAACGAAGTTACCGTACCAAAAGATAACGATGTTTTAGGCTCCTATTTTATGGCTGATGGTTTTGGCGAGGGTTATTTTGGCATGCAGGTAAACTCCCCTACCGAAAGGCATATCTTATTTTCTGTTTGGAGCCCTTTCAAAACAGATGATCCTAAGGCGATACCGGAAGATCAGAAAATACTGATGTTAAAAAAAGGCGAAAATGTGCACACGGGTGAATTTGGCAACGAAGGCTCGGGCGGGCAAAGCTATTTAAACTATAATTGGAAGGCCGACTCTACCTACAAATTCCTGATGCACGCCAAACCCACCGCACAAAACCGCACGGAATACACGGCTTATTTTTACGCCCCGGAGTTGGGCAAATGGCAGTTAATCGCGAGTTTTAGTCGCCCAGGCACCAATACCTATTTAAAGCATTTACATTCCTTCCTGGAAAATTTTGAACCCGAGCAAGGCATGGTAACCCGTAAAGTATCATTCAACAACCAATGGATATGTGATGCCAATGGCAAGTGGATAGAATTGAATAAAGCACGTTTTACAGCAGATAATACCGGCGCAAAAGGTTACCGGATGGATTATTCGGGTGGATTGGATGACAATGCTTTTTACCTGAAAAATTGCGGCTTTTTTAACCATTATACACCACGCAATACGCTTTTTGAGCGTCAGCCAAATGGTAAACAACCGAATGTCGACCTGAGTAAATTGCCGTGAAAAAAGCCAATTGTCATGCCGAACTTGTTTCGGCACCTCACGTGCTAAGTGAGCAACATGTCGGCTACCTGTTTTATGGGATGCCGAAACAAGTTCGGCATGACGGGTTGGTATATTATCCAAAATAAAAAGATCGTAAATCGTAAATCTAAATTCGTAAATCAATATTTTTGATCCTAATGCTAACGCCTACCGCACATACGCTTGAAAAACTGGAAATGCTGCTCCGGTCAGCCGGTTACAGGGTACGGTATGAGAAAGGGAATTTCAAAACCGGCGCCTGCATGTTGCTCGAAAGTCAAATGGTGGTGGTGAACAAATTTTCAAACCTCGAAAGCAAAATACACGCCATTGCCGCGCTAATACGCGAATTGGAGATCGACTATAACCTGCTCGACGAAAAACAGGTGATATTTTTACAACAATTAAAACAAACCAAGCTACAGCTGTGACCATTACTTTTTTAGGGACCGGAACTTCACAGGGTGTACCTGTTATCGCCTGCAACTGCGAGGTTTGTACCTCGCCTGATCCGCGCGATAAACGCCTTCGTTCGTCCATCATGATCGAAGATGAGGGGAAAGTAATAGTCATCGATTCCGGGCCCGATTTTCGTTACCAGATGCTGCGTGCAAAAGTAAAACACCTGGATGCCATCGTATTTACGCATGAGCACAAGGACCATATTGCCGGGCTCGATGATATCCGTGCGTTTAACTATCGTCAGGAAACAGCCATTGATGTATATGCAACCACCAGGGTACAGGAAGCGCTAAAAAGAGAGTACGCCTACATTTTTGCCGAAATGAAGTATCCAGGTATCCCCGAGATCCAATTGCACACCATTGATCTGCACCCGTTTTCCATCGGTCAAACTAAATTTATACCTATTGAGGTGATGCATTACAAGCTCCCAGTATTGGGTTTCCGCATCGGCGATTTTACCTATATAACCGATGCCAAAACCATTTCGGAGCATGAGAAGCAGAAGATAAAGGGCACAAGGTTTTTAGTTATCAATGCCCTGCAGATAGAAAAACACATTTCGCACTTTACCTTCGTAGAGGCCATTGCCTTTGCCAAAGAGATAGGTGCCGAAAAAACCTATTTTACCCATATCAGTCACCGCCTGGGCAGGCACGAAGCTACCTTGCGGGTATTACCCAAAAACATCACATTAGCTTATGACGGGCAGGTGCTGGAGATATAATTCGTTATAGTTTGATCAGGCTCACCCGCTCAATAGCGCCTTTATACTGCTTTAGATGGCCCTTATTGTGCAAAACGATCATCCCGCGTATAGTGATAGACCGGTTAGTGATCTGGGTGAATTTGCCGTCGTTATATTCAAACAGGCCGATGTGTGTGCCGGATAGGTAAAGCGGGCAATCCTGGCTAAAATCAACCCATAGCGCGTTTTTATTGGAATGATCCATTAACATACTATCGCAAACCAAAGCCGATTGCTCCTTGTCCTCTTCATATTTACCCGAAACCTCCACATATTGCTGATCATAATTAGCCAGGCTATCCATTAGCTGTTTAAACCCGATCTGCTTAAAGTTTTTATCAATATTGCAGTTGCTGGCGAACACTTTTTTTTGATGCCTGCACGATTGCAGGGTTAGGACAGCCATTAAAACCAGTAAAGCTGATAGCAAAGTTAAATAGCGAAGTGATTGTTTTTGGTGGGGTAATGCCATAACAACAAGTAATTAATAATAAAATAGGGGCATCCCTCCTAAGCTTAAACCCACCTCCTGTATCCCGGGAACACAACCATCAGACAATGCACCGGGCAAAAGGTTTAACTGGTTCACAAATTTGTTACTTACAAAAAAATCAGGCAAAAAATGATTTAGACTGATAATAAAGCGTTAAAAGTTTATTATTGCAGGTCTATCCTATATACTAAAATCAATGATGAAGAAGGAGTTATTTACCATAGCATTCACGCTGACCATATTCGCTGCCACTGCACAGCAAACCACAGTAACCACAACACCCGATGATAAAGCCGCACAACAAGCAAGACAAAAACGGGAAGTTGAAGACCTTTTCTATAAAGATTGGGCTAGCCTAAACCGTTATGCCGATGCCAACAGCAAAGTACCGCCACCTAAATTAAACGAAAAACGGGTGGTATTTTTAGGTAACTCCATCACGGATTTCTGGATCAATGCAGATTCCGCGTTTTTTGCAGGCAAGCCGTATTATGACCGCGGCATCAGCGGGCAAACCAGCCCGCAAATGTTGGTGCGTTTTCGCGAAGATGTGATCAATTTAAAGCCCTCTGTTGTGGTTATCCTTGCAGGCATCAATGATATTGCCGAAAATACCGGCCCCTCCAAACTGGAGAATGTATTTGGCAATATTGTTTCCATGGCACAGTTAGCCAAAGCAGCGCACATTAAAGTGGTACTATCATCCACCTTGCCATCCAATTATATTCCATGGCGGCCATACATCATACCTACTGAAAAAATAATCCAGCTTAACAAGATGATCAAAGATTACGCAGTTAAAAACAACATTGTTTATCTCGATTATTATTCGGCCATGGTTGATGCTGACAAAGGGCTGCCCAAACCATTATCGAAC
>JABDFM010000032.1 GCA_013286565.1 Bacteroidota bacterium | reverse complement strand
AAAAAAATATAGAACAAAGAATTCCAGATATGAAAATCAAAAATAAACGCATCCTGATTTTTTCACTATTTTTTATCGCAAGCAATTTATTATTATTAACTGCATATGCCCAAACCCCATCCGGCTGGAAAAGCCTGTTCGATGGTAAAACACTTAACGGCTGGAAGCAGGCTACAGGCAAGGCAACCTATACAGTGGAGAATGGACAAATTGTTGGTACAACCGTTTTGGGCTCTCCTAATTCATTCCTGGTGACTGAAAAAGAATATGGCAACTTTATATTAGAATTGGACGCTAAGGTTGATAACCCGGAAAGCAATTCAGGTGTGCAAACAAGGAGCCATTATGACCCTAATGCCAACAAAGGAGCAGGTAAAGTGTATGGCAGGCAGGTAGAGATAGATCCATCAGAACGCAGGTGGACCGGTGGGATCTATGATGAGGGCCGCCGTGATTGGCTTTACCCATTGGAATTAAACGCGAAAGCAAAACCAGCTTTTAAATTAGGCGAGTGGAATCATTTCAGGATAGAATGCATAGGTAATTCGATAAAGACCTGGGTAAACGGTGTACCCACAGCTTATATGGTAGATACGGTTGATAGCAAGGGCTTCATTGGTTTGCAGGTACATGCCATTGGAAAAGCGGAAGATGCTGGTAAGAAAGTATATTTCAAAAACATTCTGATAAAAACCACTGACCTGAAACCTGCTCCCTTTGCAGAAGGCGTTTATGTGGTTGATTATGTTTCTAATCATTTAACTGATTATGAAAAAAAAGAAGGCTGGCGATTGTTATTTGATGGTAAAACCAACGAAGGCTGGATAGGAGCTAATATGAGTACATTCCCGACTAAACCCAATGGCTGGATCGTGAGGGATGGTACGATGACTATTTTAGGCGCTGGTGGTGGCGAAGCAGCTAATGTGGGGGATATTGTAACCAAAGAACAATTCAGCTCTTTTGATCTGTCGTTTGAATTTAAGATGAGTCGCGGCGCCAATAGCGGGGTAAAATACTTTGTAACACTGAATGAGGATACAAAGGGTTCGGCTATAGGTTTAGAATACCAGATATTGGATGATGCAGTACATCCCGATGCCAAACTGGGTCGTAATGGCGACCGCACGCTGGCATCGCTATATGACCTGATACCATCAAACAAACAAGCACGGTTTGTACGCCCAATTGGGGCATGGAATACCGGTAGGATCATTGTTTATCCAAATAACCATGTGGAGCATTATCTGAATGGTGTCAAAGTGCTGGAGTATGAGCGTGGTTCGAAAGAATTTAAAGACCTGGTGGCTATTAGCAAATATGTGATCTGGAAAAACTTTGGGGAAGCCAAAGAGGGACATATTTTGTTGCAGGATCATGGGTTTGAGGTGAATTTTAGAAGTATAAAATTAAAGCCATTACAGTAATTGTCTGAATCACTGATTTAGTTGATTAAACTTATTTCACAGATTATTTTATTTAGCGCCTGATCAGTGTAATCCTCTAATCAGTTTTAATCTGTGATTCAGACAATAATTAATATTTATTTCTATATTGAGTCCTTATAACACCAAATCAATTTTAAACCAATCTTCCTGATCATGCCAATTGATACCGTTAATGTGAATAACAAAGCGCAGGCTAAAAACACTTACGATGCTATTGTGATAGGATCGGGTATAAGTGGGGGCTGGGCCGCAAAGGAATTGACCGAACGAGGCCTAAAAACCATTATGCTTGAGCGCGGACGCAACTTTGAGCATTTGAAAGATTATAAATCAGCCTCAAAAAACCCATGGGATTTTGAGCACCGGGGTAATGCTACCCAGGCGCAGCGCAAACAACACCCAATTATAGCGCGGGGCTGGGGCGCAAGCGAACCTATTATGGATTATTGGGCCAATGATGTGGACGCGCCTTACCGGGAAGTAAAACCTTTTAATTGGTGGCGGTCGTACCAATTAGGCGGACGCTCTATCCTTTGGGGGCGCCAGAGTTATCGTTGGAGCGATCATGATTTTGAGGCTAATTTGAAAGATGGTTGGGCTATTGACTGGCCTATTCGGTATAAAGATATTGCACCATGGTACGATCATGTGGAAAAATTTGCCGGTGTAAATGGTTCGCTTGAAGGCTTGGAGCAATTACCCGACGGTCATTTCTTGCCCGCCATGGATATGAATTGCGTGGAGAAAGATGTAGCTGATCGCATTAAGAAGCATTACAACAATACCCGGCACATGATCATTGGCCGTTCGGCTAATCTGACTGCCGCTATACCAGGTCGCACCAGGTGCCAGTTTCGCAACAGGTGTTGGGAAGGATGCCCTTTTGGTGGATATTTCAGCACGCAATCTTCTACTTTACCTGCCGCTTTAAATACCGGTAATTTAACTGTAAGGCCATTTTCTATTGTTACTAAAATTATATATGATAAAAATACCCAAAAAGCTACCGGGGTAGAGGTTTTGGATGCCGAAACTAATCAAACTTATGAGTATCACGCTAAAGTGGTGTTTGTGAATGCTTCGGCTTTAAATAGCGCATGGGTGCTAATGAATTCAGCTACAGATGTATGGCCCGATGGTTTGGGCAGCAGCAGCGGTGAATTGGGGCACAACATTATGGATCATCATTACAACCTGGGGGCATCAGGCGTAGTGGAGGGTTATGAAGATAAATACTATTTCGGCAGAAGGCCAAATGGCATTTATGTGGTGCGTTTTGCCAATCTGTTTGGCGATAAAAGAGATTACCTGCGTGGCTTTGGCTACCAGGGTGGGGCTGGTCGCGAAGGCTGGAGCCGGAATGTGGCTGAGTTAAGTATCGGCGGAAAATATAAAGACGCGTTAACAGAACCTGGCCAATGGTCGATGGGTATAGGTGGTTTTGGCGAATTGCTGCCTTATCATGAGAATAAAATATTCCTTGATAAAGAGCTTAAAGACAAATGGGGCCTGCCAATTTTAGCCATGGATGCCGAAATAAAGGATAATGAGAAAAAGATGCGCATTGACATCGTTGCTGAAGCGAAGGCCATGTTAGAGATAGCCGGGGTTAAAAATGTTAAAACGCATGACTACGGTCACCATGTAGGCGATGGCATCCACGAAATGGGCTCGGCACGGATGGGGCGTGACTCCAAAACATCGGTATTGAATATGCACAACCAGGTTTGGGATGCCAAAAATGTGTTTGTAACCGATGGGGCAATGATGGTTTCATCGGCTTGCCAAAACCCATCTTTAACTTATATGGCGATGACAGCCAGGGCCGCAAATTTTGCAGCAGATGAATTAAAGAAGGGGAATATTTGATTTCGGAATTCGGATTTTCGATTTCGGATTTAAAAGAGAGTTTTAAATAAGCAATTTTATAAAAATGAAAAATACGTTCAACTATCTTAAAGCTGTAGCAATCTTATTGATATTAATACAGCTTCCTTATAGCAGGCTAATAGCTAAACCTAAAATATTGGTATTTACTAAAACCAAAGGATATCACCATTCTGCTATAGAAACCGGTGTGCCGGTTATTATCAAAATGGGGCAGGAAAATAATTTTGACGTGGATACCACCAGTAATGCCGATAAATTTACTGCCGACAATTTAGATCAATATGCAGCTGTCGTGTTCTTTTGTACTACTGGCGATGTTTTAAACGATCAGCAGCAGCAAGCGTTTGAATACTATATCCGTAAAGGCGGGGGATTTGTTGGGGTGCACTCCGCAACAGATACAGAATACGGCTGGCAATGGTATGGTGACCTGGTAGGTGCCTACTTTAGAAGCCATCCTAAAGTACAGCAGATTGCAAAGCTGAATGTGGTCGACCGTAATTTTATCGCAACCAAGCATCTGCCTGCTGTATGGTCAAGAAAGGACGAGTGGTACAACTTTGAATATATCGCCAAAGGACTACATGTACTGATCACCATTGATGAAAAGAGTTATGAGGGTGGTAAAAACGGCAATTATCATCCAATGGCCTGGTATCATGAATACGATGGCGGCAGGGCATTTTATACTGCATTGGGCCATGTGGACGAATCTTATTCTGATCCCCTTTTCTTGAAACACCTTTTGGGCGGTATCCAATACGCTATGGGCAATGCAAAGTAAAGAGTGAAAGATTTTAAATACTTTTAAAAAGTTTGATTACTTACTCGAAAAACTTTCATTTGTAGGCTATAAATCATAATTTGCCACCTGATTACACATCCCCTCAAAAATTAATCTAATATGAAAAAATTAGTAGTACTGCTATGCTGCAGCGTTATCGCCTTTCATTCATTTAGCCAAACCAAAAGCGATGGTGGGATTGCCATCATTCCCGAACCTGTAGCTATTACCAAAAAGGCAGGAGAGTATGTTTTACCAAAAAAGGTGATCATTGTAAGCAGCACCCAGCCCGAAATGAAGCAGGTAATCGCTTTACTGCGTGACAGGCTCTCGATACCAACGGGGTCAAAGGTTACTGTTTTAAATAGTTCGGCAGTTGCTTCTATCCGGTTAATATTGAATCAAAAAAACGATACGCTTATCGGTAGTGAAGGCTACCGTTTGGCAGTTACAAAAAAAGGGGTTTTTATAAGGGCTAACGAACCTGCGGGGCTATATTACGGTGCGCAAACGCTGGTACAGTTATTCCCAAAGGAGATCGTGAGTTCAACATTGGTAAAAAATGTAAGGTGGGTGTCGCCTTGCGCTTTGATCACCGATTATCCACGCTTTAAATGGAGAGGGTTGATGTTTGATGTATCACGCCACTTTTTCACTAAACCGGAGGTGAAACAATTCATCGATAACATGGTGAAATACAAATACAACCTACTGCACATGCATTTAACAGATGATGAAGGCTGGCGCATCGAGATAAAAAGCCTGCCCCGTTTAACTACGGTGGGCGCTTATAATGTTAAAAAGGTAGGCTACTTTGGAACATTTTCTGTTCCAGGACCAGACGAGCCCCGTACTTATGGTGGTTTTTATACCCAGGATGATATCAGGGAGATTGTTCAGTATGCAAAAGAACGATTTGTGGATATCCTGCCAGAGATAGATGTGCCAGGTCACAGCCAGGCAGCCGTTGTAGCTTATCCCGATCTGTCGTGTACCCCCGGTGCGGATAAATACCAGGTTCGGTCTGGTGAAAGACGGAATAAGGATACCATTGATAATACCTTATGCCCGGCTAATGAAAATGTGTACGTGTTTTTAGATAAAGTGATTACTGAAGTAGCTCAATTATTCCCATTTGGTTATATCCACATGGGTGGTGACGAGTGCGATAAAAGATACTGGAAAAATAGCGCTGCGATAACCGCATTGATGCAGCGGGAGAATTTGAAGACGTATGAGGAGGTGCAAAGCTATTTTGAAAAACGTGTAGAGAAAATAGTAGAATCCAAAGGGAAAAAATTCATGGGCTGGGATGAGATATTAGAAGGTGGTTTAGCCCCTGATGCGATTGTAATGAGTTGGCGCGGCATGAAAGGTGGAATAGAGGCGGCAAAAATGGGCCACCAGGTGGTGATGAGTCCAACCACTTATGCTTATTTGGATTATATGAATGGCGACCCAATCATCGAACCCCATGTTTATGAAACATTACGTTTGAGCAAGACCTATGAATTTGACCCGGTACCTGATAGTGTTGATGCAAAGTTGATCATCGGCGGGCAGGCTAATTTATGGACCGAGCAGGTCACCAATGTGCGCCACCTGGAATATATGGTTTGGCCGCGGGCTTTAGCGATAGCCGAGGCCGTATGGTCGCCAAGATCAAGACGCAATTGGGATGATTTCTTTAGCAGAGTTGAAAAACACTTAGGCAGGTTTGATATAACTGAAACCAAGTATGCGCCCAGCGTTTATGATCCTTCTTTTACAGCCCATGCTGCTGCCGACAGTGTGTTGCATGTGGAGCTAAATACTGAAGTAAAGGGCCTGGATATTTATTACAGTTTTGACAACTCGTTCCCGGATAAATTTTATCCTAAATACACCGAGCCATTGACTGTGCCGAAGGACGCTGTGATGTTGAAAGTGATCACTTACAGAGGGGATAAACCTGTAGGCCGTATGATCGCTATGCCTGTTGATGAGCTCAAGAAAAGGGCCCGCAAGAGAAATTATGATTGATAAGGTTAATAGCTTTAAAAACTGTTGTCATTTCGAACGAAGAGAGAAATCTTAAACAATATGCTTAGTTCGCATATCGCTTGTATAGGATTTCTCTCTTCGTTCGAAATGACATTTAAATAAATTGAGCCTAATAAAACTGTGTCAACTGCCATCTCAGGCCGTCGATCTGGTCGCCGATAAGTTGTACATTTTCGGCTGTTAATTCCGCTTTTGAATTTTCTTCCAGCTGCCAGCCACCGCTTACTTTACGGATATAGCCGATAAAAGAATGGTCAAGGCTGATGCGGTAATAATCTTTTTCTATTTGTTTTACTTTCATCAGCTTGTTACTGCTGAAAGGTATGATATGTTCATCCATCGGTGGCTATTCAATTACCAGGTTATATTTTATCAGCAGTCCATTTAGTGCATCTGAACTGAACTTTGCTTTGCTGATGCTGTTATTTTCCGGGTCGATATTAAAGTTATAAGCCGTACGAAGATCGGCCCCCTTAAGTATGGTGCGGTTAAAAATGGTACGGTTTAAATTGCATTTTTCAAATAGGGCATTGGTTAGGTCAGCTTCGCTAAAATCGGCTTCCTCAAATGAACATTCGTTAAAAATTGTACCCTTCAGTTTCTTTTTGTGCCATACGGAGTAATCCATCACACATTTGGCAAAGCTAACCGATAGAGAGAAATTACTGCAATCGCCAAAATTAACGCCGGTTATTTTGCAATCCCTGAAATCGACATTTTGCAGGCCGGCATCTGTTAATTTAACTAACGACAGGTTGCAGGTATCCATCACACAGTTGATAAAGGTAATATGCGAAAGGTTGGCGTATGAAAGGTCGCATTTGATAAACGTACAATCTTCAAAAGTACGGTCGCGTCCCTCCAGGTCTTCAGGTTTGATGTTTTTGTAGATAGTACCCTCGTCAAATTTATGTTCCATTATATCGCTGATGCTGCTTGCGGATCTGCTCCGAAAATAGGAAAAGAATTCAGGTTTTTGGGAGATGCAAAGTAATTTAATATCAGTTCTAAAGTCGATAATATATTGCAAAAGTTTACATATCCGTGTTTATGATTTTGATTGTGAAATGCATATTTGATTCCTCAATTCAACACATAGATCATGAGCAACATTCACACCACCGCCACAAAGACCGATAAAGAATTATTTATAAAAATGGTTCTTTCAAACTGGGAATTACAGATCAGCAGGATGAATAACCTGCTTGGTAAACTCACTGACGCGGAATTATCGGCCCAAACCGCACCGGGCCGCAATACCGGGGTATATTTACTGGGGCACCTGGCTGCTGTGAGCGATGGTTTGTTTATTCTCCTCGGCCTGGGCGAAAGGCTCGACCCTTCAATGGATGAAATATTTATTCGTAATCCTGAAAATTCCGGTTTGGAAAAACCTTCCATTACTGAAATAAAAGAGTACTGGAATAAGGTAAACTCCTTACTTGCACAGCAGATCAGCGAAATACGAACTGACGAATGGTTTACCAGGCATACTGCAGTATCACAGGAGGATTTTGAAAAAGAGCCTCACCGGAATAAACTTAATATAATCATAAACAGGACTAATCATATCAGTTATCATTTGGGACAATTAACTTACCTTATCAGTAAATAAATCTGTATTTTTATAGTGATTTGTTGTCAATAGGTTATTGGCCTGTAAAGCCTTTCACATGAAAAAATTATTACCCGGATTTATTTTATTGAGTTGCTTGATGGCTTTTTGTAGCTGTTCTAAAAAATTCTACAATAACCAGCAGGTTTTACAGAGCTTTCAAACAAAAACCGCGGTAGCAAACCGATTTGGCCAGCCTGGTTTTAAAAGGAAAAATGGTGCCTTGGAAGAGTGGACCTATGACCTAAATAATACGCCCACTGTAGTATCAGCAAAAAAAAGAGATACTATAAAGGCCCTTTATTTTACTGCGCCAATGGACTCGTTACATAAAAACCAATTAGCGCGAAACGATAAGTATATTAAATTCATGTTCGATTCAGCCGGTAATGTAACCGGGTATAAAACTAATGCGGTGAATTTAACCCGTGTTAAAAAGGATAGCTTTGGGATAGGTTTATTGAAGGTTTTAGGAATCGCAGCTGCTATAACAGTGGTTATCGGTGTCGAAATTGCTAACAACGGCAGCGCAGATATTAGCTTGTAAAAATACCAATCACCCGCATATATCCTTTATCGTTTCTTGGTAATGTCTTTCATATCTTCTAAATTACAACATTAAATCAAATAGCGAATGCCCGGTTTTTTTGTTGACCCTGATATTGTCAAAGCCAAAACTATTGATTCAGATTTCTACACCAGTGATGAGGTATTTGAGCAATGCCGAGAGAAAATATTTGCGTCATCGTGGCAATTTATTGGGAATGACGCGCTGGTAAAAGACAATGGCGAGGTGTATCCATTTACTTTATTACACGGATATTTAGATGAACCCTTATTGCTGACAAAAGATAAAACAGGGGAATTAAATGTTTTGTCAAACGTGTGTACCCACCGGGGTAATATCGTTGTTGAAAAAGCCTGTAAACAAGCCAATTTAAGGTGCCGGTATCATGGGCGGTTATTTAACCTGGATGGCCGGTTTGTTTCCATGCCCGAGTTTAAAGAAGTAGAGAATTTTCCAGCAAAGGATGATAACTTACCAGCTTTAAGCCTGTTTAAATGGAGCAAATGGCTGTTTACTTCTCTCAACCCAATCTATCCGCATGATCTGTTTTTCAGGGATATGATGGAACGGGTAAGCTGGATGCCATTGGATGAATTTAAATTTCAGCCAGAATTATCGCGGACGTTTCATATAAAAGCTAACTGGGCCTTGTATTGCGAAAACTACCTGGAAGGTTTTCATATCCCATTTGTACATGCGGGGTTAAACGCGGTGATCGATTTTGGCGAGTACGCCACTGAATTATTTTTTCCATATTCAAGCCTGCAATTAGGATTGGCTAAAACAGATAAAGATTGTTTTGATCTGCCTGTTTCATCACCTGACCATGGAAAAAATGTAGCCGCTTATTATTTCTGGGTGTTCCCAAATATGATGTTCAATTTTTACCCTTGGGGATTGTCTGTCAATGTGGTTGAACCTGTGTCAGTTGGCGAGTGCGGGGTGAAATTCTTTTCTTATGTATGGGATGAATCAAAACTGGATAAAGGCGCAGGAGCAGGGCTTGATAAGGTAGAACAGGAAGATGAAGAAATCGTAGAAAACGTACAGCGGGGCGTCCGCTCCCGGTTTTATAGACATGGGCGCTATTCCGTAACCCGCGAGCAGGGTACGCATCATTTCCATCGTATCCTTTCAGAGTTTATGAACAAGTAAGATAAGACGTATTTTAGTTAATTTTGAAAGATGAAGATAAACGTGCTGGCATTTGGCATTGCGAAGGATATTTTCGGCGGTTCATCAATTAATGTGGAATTGCCCGAACAGGGAACTACCGGTAATTTAAAACAATCGTTAGAGTCAAGCTACCCCCTGTTAAAGCAACTGGCATCTTACATGGTAGCGGTGAATAATGAATATGCACAGGATGAAAATATCTTGTCCGAACGCGATGAGGTGGCTATTATTCCACCAGTGAGTGGTGGTTAGGACCGCTGATTTTTGTGATTGAATGATTTCGCTGATATTGAAAACTTACGAAGTCTTAAAGACTTCGTAAGTTTGATTTTTTACGTTATCTCTAATATAACAGTTGAATACGCAAATAGAAATATCAGATAAACCGCTTGATATCCAGTCGTGTATTGATTGGGTGATGTCTCCGCAATCGGGTGGGATAGACGTGTTTATTGGTACAGTACGGGATGCCACCAAAGATAAAGCGGTGATCAGGCTTGAATTTGAGGCTTACAAGCCAATGGCACTAAAGGAAATGAACAGAATAGCAAAACAAGTTTTTGCTAAATGGACCGTACAAAAACTGCTTATTCATCATCGTACCGGGGTGTTGCAGGTAGGTGAGGTGCCGGTAATTATTGCTGTTTCTTGCGCACACCGGGATGCCGCTTTTGAAGCTTGCAGATATGTGATCGATACACTAAAACAAACCGTGCCTATATGGAAAAAGGAGATTTTTGAAGATGGTGAGGTTTGGGTAGCGGCGCATCCGTGATCCACTAATTAGTTAAAAATGTCAAAGAACGATTTTGGATATTCATCGCGAATAACCAGATTGTAATCATGTATAATAGAATGCCATCCTGTGGAAAGACAGGCAGCATGTTAGTTTAAAAAAGACTTTTGAATGAGCCTGACCGGATAATTGTCAGGAGACAAACTGAACTACTAAGTTAGCTAAAAAATTTAGTAATCGCAAATAAAAGTTATAATTTTTCAGTCGGAAGGAGTAGGTTCTAACCACGACCTCAGGCCGCCTTCCAGTGAAAATATTAACGCGTTGGGGAGTCTTAGTTTGATGAGCTTTACAGCCTCACCGCTTCTTTTGCCTGTAGCACAATATAAAACCTTTACGGTATCGCTACCAAATTGATCTATATTTCGCTCGATTTCATCGAGCGGAATATGCTTGCCACCTATATCAAATTCTTCTCTTTCCCGATCAGTCCTGACGTCGATCAACTCAAACTTATTTGTGGCAAGCCCCTTTTTTAGTTCGATAACTGAGATAGTGGGTACCGCAACTGTTTGGGCTAATTTTTTGATCTGGGTCTTGGTAACATTGCCAATTTTTATGATTCGGCTTTGCAAGGTTTGGGCATCCAGTATCAATACCTTCTCTGCAAGTAGTTCGCCTGTTTTGGTGATGTATTTGATCACCTCATTGGCCTGCATACAGCCTATTATTCCAGCCAGGGTGGGGATCACGCCACCTTCGGCGCAATTCGGTATTTGAGTGGCATCTACTTCGGGAAATAGGTCGCGGTAGTTAGGAGAGCGGGTGCCGTCTTCATTCTGTATATTCCAAACCGCAACCTGGCCCTCAAACTGGTAAATGGCGCCATATACCAAAGGTTTTCCTGAAAGCACAGCGGCATCATTCAATAAATAGCGCGTATCAAAGTTGTCTGTTCCGTCTACCACGATATCATAATCCTGTATGATGCTCATCACGTTATCCGAAGTGATCTTGACATCATGAGGCACCAATTTTATTCCCGGATTTTGTTTCTGCAAACGATCGCACGCAATAACTGCTTTTTTTAGACCAACATCTTCAGGGGTATATAATATTTGACGGTGCAAATTGCTGATAGATACCGTATCAAAATCGGCAATTCCCAAAGCTCCAATTCCTGCTGCTGCTAAATATTGCGCTGCAGGGCATCCCAAACCACCTGCTCCAACTACCAATACTTTTGCCTGTTGCAAGAGTTTTTGAGTGGATTCTCCGAAACCCGGCAAGGCGATCTGACAGCTATATCTCGTGAAATCGGCAGGCATCAGGCGTTGGCGATCTTTTGATGGATGGTTCTTTTAACCCTTTCAATATCTTCTGGAGTGTTTACATTGGTTAAAGCATCCGGATTTGGTGCCTGTATCAAATGGACATCGCTATTGATCAAAACCTTTCGTGGGCAGGAGTACCCCTGTGCCAAAAACGCCAGTAATACAGGGTAGCTTTTTGGCTCCCATATCGTAATCAATGGTTCTGGAAATTCGTTATCAGGGCTATTAAATGCAGTAGCAATTGCTGATGTTTTGCGTTGCTCTATCAGGAATTTGAATGTTTCCGTTTCCAGCAAAGGTAGGTCACATGCCACAACCAGCCAGGCGCTGTCCGGCTGCTCCCGAAAAGCCGAGAGTATCGCACCAAAAGGGCCTAAACCTGTAAAAGTGTCCTCCAATACATTGTAATTAACATTTATTTGTGGCTTTTGATCCGAACGGCAGGAAATAAAAACTTCGTGGCACAATGGCTTTAGCATATCAGCTACATGGTAACGTTGTTCCTTGCCAAACCAATTGACTGCACCCTTATCATAACCCATGCGCATACTTTTCCCACCGGCCAGTACCAATCCATTTAATATTGGCTTTGCCTGCAGCATTTTATTTTCAAAAAAAGCGACGATCTTTTCAGTTTCATCCAGTCGGCAAAGCGGGATATTTTGCCAGTTGGGTATAGATTCTTTTATGAAATCAAATACATCTTCTACATTTTCAGCTAATAAGATCAATTCAACATTGGTCAGCTGCTCTATGCGTTTTTGTAAGGATGCTTTTTTGTTGTTGTAAATGATTACCACTTGTGCTTTAGCCTGCTGGTGATTCCCATTTACCAACACCAGATCTGCACCGGCGAATTGCTGACGCATGTTAAATGGCGTGAATGTGGTATTGTAATTGAATTGCTGATGATTGATTTGATCGGTATATTCTAAAAATGCCCCATTTGCCAAACGACCGGGCGCCAAAACTACTTCATCATTATGAGAGGTATCAGCATAAGCACATTTGTATTTGGTTGATAGGGCGCCGATCACACTATCGGCCAATGCTTTGATATAAACGCATGGCGCGCCAACAATCGCCCACTCGTTCCGGTTAAAATTACCGAGAGCGGGTCTTATGAGGTCGGCATGTTTTCTGTGTCCGCCCGCCAGCGGATCATGCTCTTTTGAAGTCACGTTTACCTCCTGTTTTTTCTATGAGCTGAGTTTCTTTTATAACGATATCATGACTCAAAGCCTTACACATGTCATAAACCGTTAATGCTGCTATTGACGCGCCTACCAATGCCTCCATTTCTACACCGGTTTTAGCGGTTATACTTGCAGTGCAGTTGATCACCACTTCCTTTTGTTCGTTCAGTTCAATAGTAACTTTACAATTATCCAACCCAAGTGGGTGACAAAGTGGGATCAACTCACCGGTCTTTTTTGCCGCCATTATCCCCGCAATGATCGCAGTTTGAAAGACGGAACCTTTTTTAGTTTGAATATCACCGTCGGTCAATTGTTTCAATACATCTTCAGGTAACGAAACAATGCTACGCGCAGTTGCGGTGCGGTGCGAGATTTGTTTTTCGCTCACATCAACCATCGTGGGGTTACCCTGCTCATTCAGGTGAGAAAAACTCATATCATTAATTGGTTAAATGGCCATATTCTGAAGGCTTCGCCCTGTTTAAATTCATCTCTTTCCATGGGCAATTCCATAAACGCGTCTGTATCTGCTAAGTTAGCAAAATCGCCTGAACCATTTCCTTCTATTGGTGTAGCTAAAATTTGCCCTTGTAAGCTAAAACTCAATTTTACCTGTAAAAAATATTGCAGGGCCGGCATAAAAGTAAAATCCCGATCCGAAACAGCATACACGGGTTGTTTATCGCTTAGTCCCTGGCTTGCATTGAGCCATGGCAGAAAATACCGGTGCAGGCACATAAAAGTAGCCACCGGGTTGCCGGGGAAAGCGAATACCAAAACGCCGCTATCATGTTTGCCAAACCAAAAGGGCTTACCAGGTCGCTGATGAACTTTGTGGAAAAGGGTTTTCACCTGCATTTCCTCCAATGCTTTTGGGATGTAGTCGAATTTGCCCATGCTGATACCGCCCGTCATCAAAATAACATCATAATTATCTAAACAGTGGGCTATTTTTTCTTTGGTGATTTTTGGGTCATCTGGGATATGAAGCAGATCACCTTCTAAACCATATTGCCGTAAAACCGCTTTTATCGTATAACTATTTGATTTCCTGATCTGGGTAAGCGATGGTTTTTCGTCCACATCAACCAGTTCATCACCAGATGATACAATTACTACGCGTGGTAGTTTTTTTACTAATAATTCCACCTTACCCACCGATGTGGCAAGGCTGATAATAGCAGGAGTGATCAATTGGCCAGCTGAAGCCACCACCTCATTTTTCTTTTTATCTACGCCTTTTAAATGCAGGTTCTGTCCCTTTTTAATATCTGATGCCAATAGAGTGGCTTTACTGCCTTTGATCTCAATATCTTCATAACGAATAACTGTATCAGCGGAATCTGGCAAAGCCGCACCAGTCATGATCTCGATGCATTCATCGGCATGATCAATATTTATTGGTTGATCGCCTGCGGCCTGGGTGGCTTTTATTTTGAATGATGTAATCCCTTGTTCGATAGTGCTATAGGCAATCGCAATGCCATCCATTGTTACCCGGTTAAAGGGGGGTAGGTCACGGTCGGCAGTAATGTCTTCAGCTAAGGATCGTCCCAAAGCTGATTCAAACGGAATTAGTTCGGTGCCAAAGTCTTGCACCTGAGCCTGAATTAATCGTTCCGCCTGTTCTACTGTTATCATAATTATTAAATAAGTCTCCCCAACAGGGGGAGATTTAGAGGGGGCTTATCCGCCTATAGTTGCCATTGATTCATGTGCAGGATCGTTTATACTTCGATTGTGCTCCGCTTCCCAACCGTCTTTAGGACGGCTGCCGAAGGCATCAAGAAGCTTTGCCTGCAGGTCGTTATCGTTTATACCGCTGCGCATCAGATCCTTAATATTTAATACGCCACCGTCATATAAACAGGTTTTTAATTCGCCTTGCGGAGTGATGCGTATGCGGTTGCAGGTGCCGCAAAAAGTGCGCGAATAAGCCGCTATAATCCCTATACTGCCCTTATGACCCGGAATATGATAGTTATAAGATGTAGAGTAAGCGGCATCTTTCAGTTTTTTTATAGACGGGAATTTTCCGGTGATCTCATCCAGGATGCGCACATAATCCCATTTAAGCCCGCCATAAACATGTCCATCCCCGTTAAATGGCATTTCCTCGATAAACCGTACGCTTACGGGCAAATCTTTGGTCAGCTCAACCAAAGGAATAATATCCTGTGTGTTTTTGCCATCCATCACTACCGCATTGATCTTTACTTCGATATCATGCTTTAGTAATTGTTCCATTGTTTCCATCACTTTGCTAAATTCATCGCGCTTGGTTATGCTGAAAAAACGATTGGCATCGAGGGTATCCAAACTTAAATTGACTGAGGTAACGCCAATTCTCTTTAATTCCGGTACGTAAGGTGCTGTTAACACGCCGTTGGTCGTAAGGGTTAGTTCATTTAAGCCAGGCAGAGCAGATAGGGCAGTCAGCAATTGCATCAGATCCTTACGGACAAAAGGTTCCCCACCGGTAATGCGTATTTTTTCGATGCCCATGTTTACCAGTAAGGCGCAGCTTTGAAGCATTTCTTCGTAGGTCATCAGTTCCTTACGCGAAAGCCAGTTCAGGCCCTCTTCGGGCATACAATAGAAACACCTCAGGTTGCACCGGTCGGTTACCGCGAGGCGCAAATAGTTTATTTTTCTGCCGTGATTATCTGTTAACAATGTACTTGTATATGTAAGGTAAAAGTAACTATTCCAAGTTAACAGAATGTTTTTTGAATGTCGTTTTATAGCAGAAATATCATGAGACGCAAAGTATTGCGTCTCTACTTTGTCTTAAATTTATATATCGATTGTGTTTTATAAACCTGCCCGGGTTTTAATACCGTTGACGGGAACTGCGGCTGGTTAGGCGAATCAGGGAAATGCTGCGTTTCCATCGCAAAAGCGGTTCGGTAATCATCCTTTTCACCGTATTTCATCACGTTTTTGCCCTGCATGAAGTTTCCACTATAAAATTGCAGGCCCGGTTCTTCGGTGTATATCTCCATTATAATGCCTGTTTTATCACCCTTTACCGAGGCAACTGGTTTGGTCATATCATGCTTGTTCAATACAAAATTATGATCGTATCCTTTGCCATTTTTTAACTGCTCATCGTTATTGTTGATCCTTGCACCGATCGTCGTAGCTGTGGTGAAGTCAAAAGGAGTGCCTTTTACCGATTCTATTTTACCCGTTGGTATCAATGTAGAATCAACCGGAGTATAGGTATCCGCATTAAAATGTACCAGGTGATTGAGTATGGTGCCGCTGCCTTCGCCGTTTAGGTTAAAATAAGCGTGATTAGTAAGGTTTACTACGGTTGTTTTATCTGTAGTAGCCTCGTAACTGCATTTGAATGAATTATCATCCGTTAGGAAGTAAGTTACTTTGATACTCAAATTGCCCGGATAACCTTCTTCCATATCCTTGGACAGATAAGTGAGTTCCAATGTCTGATCATTTATTTTTTTTGCATCCCAAACCACATCCTGGTATCCTTTTTTTCCGCCATGCAAGGTATTAGGAGGATTATTGATCGATAAGGTGTATTGCTTGCCATCCAACGTAAAATGGCCCCTTGCTATCCGGTTCCCGTATCTTCCTATGGTTGCGCCATAGTAAGGTTCAGTTGATTTTACATAACCTTCCACACTACCGATTCCAACTGCTACATCGATCATTTTTCCGGTACTATCCGGTACAAGCAAAGCCACTAAACGGCCACCAAAATTGGTAATAGCCGCCTCCATACCATTTTTATTTTTTAATATATATAAATGAGTTTGTTTGCCATCTATTGTTTTTTCAAATGCTGAGTCGGCCGGAAGCTGCCCATAAGTTATACTATTGTTCATTGTGGTAGTAGTTGTATTATTTGCTGATTGATTGCAAGCCATCAACGTGGCTAAGCTTGCTGATAAAACCCCCAAAGATAAAATCCTTAAATTCATATTGCCGTTTTTAATTGTTTATCTGACATTATTTATCAACACTGAATAAATGTTATGTGGTTAAAAATGCAATTAATTAAAGAAATATTGCCCCTATAAATCCATTTTATCTTTTGATACCCGCCTGGTGATCAATTATCCAATGAAAGCTGTTATGATTTAACGGGAACTTATTCAAATCATATTGTTGAAAATCTATTTCGAGCGAATCTTTATGCCATTTTCCCCGAATTGTCAGTACACCAGGTTTAGGCAAACTGTAATCAAAAGCATACTTATCAGCTGTATCTTTTTCAGCATACATCACTATTTTTTTATTAACGGTATCAGGGTTGAATACAAAATAACGCATACTGTCATTCATAAGCATTATGCTCGCATTGTGCGGAACGGAGGATACGATCAGTTTGTTCCAGCGTGTAGTATCCGTTGTTAATGGTTTTATAGTATCCTTATTCCTTATGAACGTCTTTACGTTATAGATGCCATATAATGGTGGTTTTTGGATGCCGATGCCCTCTTGTTTGGCCCTTGCAAAGTTGCCATATAAATCGAAAAATACTACGTATAGTATAAAACCATATTTACAGGTTAAGAGGATAGTATTTTTTGATTTCTCTTTAAAACGAAATGTCGGGGTATCTTCTGGTTGAATAGTTTTATTGAACAAAAAGAAATTGATCAGCCTTCTGCTATCTTTTGCTAACAGGAATAAGGTCATCACCATCAACACACTGGAAAGTAGTTTTATATGCACATCATAACAGTAATTAAAGGCAATTACATTCGCCAAAGTAATTAAGCCCATCACGTTGCCCAATGTGCTTGTTCGCCTGAAAAATAGGAGTAAACCTATAGCGTATTCCGTGAAGCCTATGAAGTAATTATACCCGGCTGAATAGCCCATAAAAGCCCATGCAAGCCCCCTTGGCGATGAGTTGCCATAGGTTTGCAGCAGCATAGCAGGGGTAAACGGCGGGAACTGAAGCTGTATGATCTTCACGGAGCCGTATACTATCCAGGTGACGGCCAGGTAATACCTCAAAACTACAACTAGCACATCATATAGCTTGTTATAATTACTTGCTTTCCGGTCTCCCACCGCCCATACGGTAGAACCCGTTAATGCCAATAAGAAAATGAAAAGTATAGACAGGTAACCAAAGGTGGTATCGAGCGTTGCATTACCTGGCCCGGATATGGCAACATGAAAAATACTTTCACCAAACCATATTACCAGACCGGTAAAAGGCTGCTTGAAAATATTATGCAGCACATAAGAATAGCGAAAAATATCATTGGGGGTGAGAACGATATACAAGATGAAGAAGATAAAGAAAAACCGAAACGCTTGCTTTTTAATAAAGGGCCATTCGGTTAAAGCTAAATCGGATTGGGGCATTGTTTAAAGTTGTATCGAAATAAATATAATAAAGTATATCTAATGCTTAGAAGTCTAACCCGCTAAGATCAACCACTGCGGAATCACAAATATAGGTTGGCATAATACCAGTTGCAGTTATGCGTGTATCAACATCTTTGGGTAGTGTATTGCCTGTTAATACCAGTACCGTATCCAGACCGAATTTATTGCCACCTAAAATGTCGGTATTCAGCGTATCTCCAACCATCACAATGTCGCTTTTGCTGATCTGGCGGTACTCGCGTATCAGATCATAAGCAAACATGAACATTTGCGAATCGGGTTTACCAAAACGGATAAATTGTTTACCCACCACGCTCTCTACCATCGCGGCAATACCGCCAATGGCTATGGATACATCATGCGCCGAAAGGGGATAAGCTCTGTCGGTATTAGCTACAATAACAGGGATTGTTTTTTTGCGCAGCAGGTTAACGGTCTTATTCAGATCGTCGCACCAGTTAAAGCCCTCGTCATCCAAAAATATCATGGCGCTTACCTTGTCTATATTTTGCTCATTCAACTCGCCCACAGGCAGTGTTTGCAAACCCGACCTTTCAATATAATGCGCCGAATTAGGCGTGCCAAGATATGCCACGATGCCGTCTTGCACCTTCAGATCAAGATATTCTTTTGTGAGCATGCCGGATGAGACAATACGGTCCTCGGTAATTGCTTTCAGTCCCATACGATGGTAAGATTCGGCCAATTGCTGGGGGCCACGGGAAGCATCATTGGTAACGATATAATATTCTTTCTTTTCTCTTTCCAGGTAAGCGAAGGTCTTTTCGATACCGGGTACTAGTCCCGAATAATTTTTGATAACGCCGAAAGCGTCAAAAAAGACAATTTTGTACTTATCAATTATAGATTTGAAATTGTCTATCTGCTTCATCTGCAAGTGTTAAAAAAGTACTGGTTTGTTTTCTAATTTTAGCGCATCAATAATCTTTTCGGCATCAAAATCCCTGTCGACCGAAGGTAGGTAAATATCAAAAGCTTCGGCTTGTAATTTCTCGGCATATTGCTCTTTGAAAAAGCGTTTTCCATCTTTTATAACATAATTTAAAATAAAAAACCGGTAGGCTTCTTTCATAAAGCGAATCTCATTGGCAGTAAGTGGGTTTACCTTGTGATATTCCTCCAGGAAGATGATAAACCTATCCTCCATAAGCGTATTAATATAATAGCTGAAAACTGTACGGTCACCTCTATCAGAAACTACCCGGCTCAGGAAGTAGAAGTCCAACACCCGGTAACTCATCCTGAACCAATCGTAATCCCAGCGCGAAAAAAGGTCGAGATCTTTGGTGACGGAAAAGTTGCCGATGTTCCAGTCAATAAATACCGGCATGATCTCGAACGCGCTTACATTATACTTCGAGCGATTTTTAAGAAAAAGGTCGCAATGATATTTTAGAAAATCGATTTGCATAGCTGTGCCGATCTGATTATCTTTCTTTTCTAATTCTTGCTGCAGAGCGTAAATATCTGTTCGAAGTGTCTTTATTGATTTCGGTAATACATTTCTTGCACGTGAACAGGCTTTGTGAAATTTCCCTATCTGCTGGCCCAATTTGCGGATGTGGGTCTCATCTAACCGCCTTGGCATACGTTCGGCAATACGGGTAGGGTTGTAAAATACGACCCAGGCATCAACCTTGCCTTGCCGGTGCCGATAAATATAGACGCGGTTATTTTTTAATAAGGATTTAGAAAGAACATTCTCAAACGGATACAACAGGTTATTACATAAGCTGTGTATAATGCGGTGATCCTCCTTAAAGTATTCGTATTTACCGAAATGTGATAGTTTAGCAATGACGATATCATCATCCTCAAATGTTATTTTGAAAACACTATTAGTAGAAACCATCGCGCTGATATCTTCGATATCGCGAATAGTTTTAGAATTGTCATAGCCTTCCCAGGCTTTTTTTAGTATAAAAGAGTAGTTCATTATATTGTCTGAACCAGGATTAAACGGATTTAAAGATTAACACGATTAATTCTGGCTCTTGGGTTTGAATTTTTTATTAAATAGTCGCTTAAATGTTAATGATTGGCTTCCAAAATTAATGAGTAAACCAATTTCCATATTGTAAGCCTCAAGGTAATTAATTGCCTGAGCCAAATGTACATCTTCCAGTTGAATGATAGCCTTAAGTTCAACCATAATCAGGTTATCTATGAAGAAATCGACTCGTCGGGTGCCAATATCAATCTTTCTATAATATATAGGTAACTCCTTTTCTCTTTCAAAGGGAATATTATTGTAAGTAAGTTCAATTTCAAGTGCACGCTGATAAATCACTTCCTGAAACCCATTACCAAGGGTAGTATGAACCTGCATTGCACAACCTATAATTTTGCGCGTAATATCATCATGCTTTAGTGGTTCCATAGCCTAAATCTCATAATCTGCTAAATCTGTTTAATCCTGGTTCAGACTAAATTATCTCAAAATATCTCTTCAACTCCCAATCCGTCACACTTTTAGAAAATTGTTTACATTCCCACAATCGGGTTTGGGCGTAGTGATCAACAAAAGCATCGCCAAATAATTCTTTGGCCACTTTTGAGTCTTTCATAATAGTTGCTGCATCAAACAGGTTTGAAGCTATTTTTCCGTTTTTACCATCCTGGTAACCATTCCCTGAAGTTGCCGGAATATCTAATGATAGTTTATTTTTTATTCCGTACAAGCCTGAGGCAAGGGCAGCGGCCATAGCCAAATAAGGGTTGGTATCAGCGCCTGGTATCCGGGTTTCGAGGCGTGTATAGGCAGGAGAGGAGTTGATTACACGGAAAGCAGTCGTCCTGTTTTCAATAGCCCAGGTAATGGTTGTTGGCGCCCAGGCACCTTCAACCAGGCGTTTATAGCTATTGATAGTCGGCGCGAACATTGGTAATATATGCGGCAAACAATATAATTGACCGGCAAGGTATTGCTTGTGCAATTCACTCATTTTATTTACATCTTTGGCATCATAAAATAAGTTTTCAGACTTTTTCTTATCCCACAAACTTTGATGCACATGGCCGCCGCATCCGGGCAGGTTTTCGTTCCACTTGGCCATAAAACTGGCCATGATACCATGTTTGTAAGCGATCTCTTTCACAGCGGTTTTTAATAAAACAGCCCTATCGGCAGCTTCTATTATATGATCGTGTAAGATAGCCGCTTCATATACACCCGGGCCAGTTTCGGTATGCAAACCTTCCAGCGGTATATTAAACTGCATTAATAAATTAAAAAGATCGTAATAAAACTCGCTGTTTTCTGATGTCCGAAGTACGGAATAACCAAACATGCCGGGGGTTAGGGTTTCTAAATTGGTAAAGCTCTTTTCCTGCAATGATTGCGGCGTTTCCCTAAAATTGAACCATTCAAATTCCTGTGCAAATTCAGGGTGATAGCCCATCGCCTCGCATTCCTGCGCGATGCGTTTTAATAAACTCCGCGGACAAGCAGGCAGATCATTTCCGTCAGCTTTGCTGAAATCAGCCAGGAAAAATGGAATATTATCCTCCCAGGGAACGGTGCGGAAGGTTGATAAGTCAATACGGCAAGGCTGATCGGGGTATCCGGTATGCCAGCCGGTAAGCTTTATGTTTTCATTACATACATCACTGCTATCCCAACCGAAAACAACATCACAAAAACCGTAGCCTGTTTCCAGTCCATCCGTGAATTTTTTATGATGGATTACCTTACCACGCAAAACGCCATCAATATCTGCAAATGCGAATTTTATTTTATCAATCCCTTTTTCCTTTAGATAGGATATGATCTGTTGTTTATCCATAATAAGTAATACGAAAAAAATCAAGGCAAGTTAGGGAATTACTGTGTATTTTGAGAACCAAGAGCCAAGAATCAAGAACCAAGACTTAGGAAATGGCACATTGATAAAAATCATTTTGTTATCTTGACTCCTGGCTCTTGATTCTTGACTCTTTTTAAAAATGAATAACCTGCTTTTCATATATGGAACCTTGCTTAATGAGCATAATGAATTTGCTGTCTATTTAAAAAATAATAGTAGCTTTTGTTCACCTGCCAAGCTACAAGGTAAACTATATGATGCAGGGGAGTATCCGGGAGCAATATTATCCTACGAGAAAGATAGCTATGTATATGGAAATATACTCGAGATTAATAACCCCGCGAAAGTATTGCCGGTAATAGATGCTTATGAAGGTTTTGGTGAACACCAACCTCAGCCGAATGAGTTTGTGAGAGTTTTAACTGAAGTTGAAACAGATGCCGGGCCGGTAACTTGCTGGGGTTATTTATATAATTTACCTGTTTCGGGGTTAAAGCTGATCGAAGAGGGGCGATATATAAAATAAAAAAGCCCCGCGGAATATATCCGCGAGGCTGATTAAATTAATTAGGGATTAATTATATTTTTGCTGATTTAACAGTTTTAATGATACGTGCAGCTACTTTGTATGGATCGGCAGCTGAGTTCGGACGGCGATCTTCCAGGTAACCGCTCCAGCCTTTTTGTACGGTGTACAAAGGGATGCGGATAGAAGCGCCACGGTCAGATACGCCATAGCTATAATCGTTAATTGAAGCAGTTTCGTGTTTGCCTGTTAAACGCAAGTGGTTATCTGCTCCATATACTTCAATATGTTCTTTAACAACCGGGCGGAATGCTTCCAAAACTTTCTTGTAAGTTTCTTCGCTTGCAGCAGTTCTTAATAAAGTATTAGAGAAGTTAGCGTGCATACCAGAACCGTTCCAGTCAAGGGCACCCAATGGTTTGCAATGCCAGTTGATAGCAACGCCGTAGCTTTCGCCAATTCTTTCTAATAAATAACGTGCAACCCATATCTGGTCACCGGCTTCTTTTGCCCCTTTCGCAAATATTTGAAACTCCCATTGCCCTGCAGCAACTTCTGCATTGATACCTTCTACATTAAGGCCTGCTTCCAAACAAACATCCAAATGTTCTTCTACTATTTCTCTGCCGTAAGCGTTTTTGGCACCTACTGAACAGTAGTACGGACCTTGAGGAGCTGGATATCCATTGATTGGGAAACCTAATGGTTTGTCGGTTTCTGTATCCCATAAGAAATACTCCTGCTCAAATCCAAACCAAAAATCGTTATCATCATCTTCGATATGGGCACGGCCGTTTGACTCGTGAGGCACACCTTTAGAATCCAATACTTCGCACATTACTAAATAGCCATCTTTGCGTTGCGGATCGGGGCAAATAAATACAGGTTTTAAAATACAATCAGAAGATCCACCTGGTGCTTGTTCGGTTGAAGAACCATCAAAGCTCCAATAAGGACAATCTTCTAACTTACCGCTGAAATCACCTTCAATTTTTGTTTTACTACGAAGGCTTTGTGTTGGTTTGTAGCCGTCAAGCCAAATGTACTCTAGTTTTGCCATTGTTTAATTTTTTTTGGATTTGGAATCAAGTATTAGTTTTATAACCTAAGTTTAAATTTCAAAGGCGAATTTAAATATATTTTACAAATTTCATCATAATTATGAAGAAAAATTAAAAATATTTTCAAAAACAGTCATTTTGTCTATCCAAATGCACAAAATTTATCATAAAAATGGTTCAAAGTTAAAATCAATCTATTTTTTTATAGAAAATCATAAAATAAAAAGCTTTGATGGTGCAATATGATCTATATATGCCTTTTGGGTTGTTGGATATACCTTAATTTAAAGAATTGCTAAAAAATCAATCAGATATGCCCTCTAAAAAATGAAAATTGTAAAAATGCAATAATTGTAAACCCATAGTTATATTTTCAATTAATTAAAGCTGCTGTTATAAAATTTTCTTAAAATTGCCTCAGATTTTCAGCAGCATCTGCTACAAACTACTGATCTCTATCTCAATGTTTTCTTTCTATAAATTAAAAACAAAATGAAAATAACAGTTGTAGGCGCCGGGGCTGTTGGCGCTACTTGTGCGGATAACATCGCAAGAAAAGAATTAGCCGAAGAATTGATCTTATTGGACATCCGCGAAGGTTTTGCTGAAGGCAAGGCGATCGACATGATGCAGACATCGGCCCTGATGGGTTTTGATACTAAGATAAAAGGTGTAACCAATGATTATGCAGCGACTGCAGATTCAGAGGTGGTGGTGATCACTTCAGGTTTACCACGTAAACCCGGTATGACCCGCGAGGAACTGATCGGCACCAATGCAGGTATCGTAAAAAGCGTTACCGAAAGTATTTTAAAACATTCTCCAAACACTATTATCATTGTGGTATCTAACCCCATGGATACCATGAATTACCTGACACTGAAAACTTCGGGCTTACCTAAGAACCGTATTATAGGTATGGGTGGGGCATTGGATTCATCAAGGTTTAAATATTATTTGAGCCAGGAACTGGGTTGCTCACCTGCCGACCTTAACGCGGTAGTTATTGGCGGACACGGTGATACCACTATGATCCCTTTGATCAACCATGCTACCTGGAACAGCATCCCTGTAACACAATTATTAAGTAAAGAACAACAGGATAAGGTGGTTGCAGCTACCATGGTAGGCGGCGCTACATTGACCAAACTGATCGGCACATCTGCATGGTATGCACCCGGTGCGGGTACTGCCTTTATGGTGGAAGCTATTGTACGCGATCAGAAGAAACTGATTAGCTGCGGCGTTGCTTTGGATGGCGAATACGGTCAGAAAGATATATCCTTAGTTGTACCTGTTATATTAGGTAAAGGCGGCTGGGAAAAGATCGTTAACTTTAAACTGAGCGATGCTGAACAGGCAGAATTCAACAAGAGTGCTGATGCCGTTCGTAATATGAACCAGGTATTAGTGGATAGCAAGATCATCTAATCTCATAAGCACCAAACGTTCCTATGGAACGCGAATAAGCTATTCTGGTTTTTCTACGCCACCAGATGTCCCCTCGGGACATTTCGTTGGTAGAAAGATTAAGTAAATTATTTAGAGCGTTCCATGGGAACGCCTGGTGAAAACGTAACAGTATAACAAATGGCTTCTCTTGATAAGGGAAGCCATTTGTTTTTTAAACCTTTCTGTGGATGTGCCATCGGGTTTCCAGTTTGCAAAAGATGTCATCAAAATATAAGCATGTACCTCAAAAATAGTGGACTAAACGTCCCTTTATCCCAAATTTTGAGTCGATTTTACACCCATCTAAAACAAAAAATTTTATAAAATTTCCATTTTTGCGCATTTTACAACTTAGTTTCTCGTGCATTTTTTGCGTTGTTTGTGAATAACGCTGATGTTAATAAAGTGGGGCAAAAACCACTGTAATCCTTTTATAATCTTGCAAATAAGCCGTCGGTCACTGTTCAAAACCGATGTATTTAATGTTAAGAAACTGTTTATAAAAAATAAAAAAAATACTTGTGAGATTATGCTGATGTCCCGATATTGAAATCATCAAGAACGACGTACTTTGACAGCCTTACAGGAAAACAGAAAGTGAATCGGGTGGGTCCTCGGACAAACTAAAGAACACAGAAGTCCCTGAGTAACACAAAAGCGACAGAGCGAAAGTTCACCAGCTGAGTGCTTGCTGAAGCAACAGGAAACCAAAGAGGCGAAAGCCTTCGAAAACAGACGGAGCTGAAAAAGGTATTGGAGAGTTTGAACTATTTTACGGAGTAGCGCAAACAGAAACAATGAACATGGATAGAAACACCGCGTTTGCAAAAACAAGGAACAGAAACCTGATCGGTTAATTTACACAAAACTTGGTGCTTCTGGGCGACTACGGTCAAGCAGGAGTTTGGGAACGGAAGTCATTCGCAAGAGTGGTCTTCCGTTTTCGCTTTTAGAGGGTTTTTGTTGAAAGGTTGAAATGTTTTTTCGACGGAATAACGTATTAGTCAAATTTTCTCACCAAAGCAACTTTAACCCTGCCGCTCTATACTGTGTGATATTTTTATCCTTACTTATTAAAATCAGATCCTGCTGAATAGCTTGCCAGATTAACATCCTGTCAAATGGGTCTCTATGATTTTCCATTATTGGCAAGTGATGGTAATTGGCTGCTTCTGAAGGCAAAAGTGATATTAAACTAAAACCACTTTTTATAGATAGTTCAGGTAGTTGTTCGGGTAAAAAACCACTTATATCTAATTTATTAATAGAAAGCTTTAGAGCGATCTCCCAAAAACTGATGGCGCTAACAAAAACAGTATTATCGGTATTTTCAATTGCTTTATAACCTAATACAGATATTTTTTCTTTTTCGGTGATAGCCCAAATTAGGGTGTGGGTATCCAACAGGTAATTCATAGACCCAAAAATTCTTCTTCAGTTATTTTGAAATCCGGGTGGAAATTAACAGATGCCTTCCCCTCTAAAATACCCAGTTTGCGTTTGCCTTTAGCTTCGGGTATTTCGGGAAGAAAATAGCCCACCACTTTTCTTTTTTTACCGAAAGTAACCGCTATTTTTTCTCCTGACTTTACCTGTTCAATTACATCGGAGAAATGAGTTTTAAACTCACCTACACTCATTGTCTTCATTGCCTTAAAATTTATCTAAATCAAAGATAATTCATATTTGTCAAGTTGTCAAGAAAATAATGTAATGAAAGTTCTGTATTTCTAACCTTACAACATTTCAACTTTCCAACCTTTCAACAAGCAAAAAAATCCCTAATTTAGCCCTTATGTCTAAAGAAGGTAACAAAGCAAACGGGAGAGAAAAGATATTTGTATTAGATACCTCGGTGATCCTGTATGATCATAATGCCTTCGAAAATTTCCAGGAACATGATGTGGCGCTGCCGATCCAGGTTTTAGAGGAACTGGATAACATGAAAAGCGGCAATGATACGCGCAATTTTGAAGCGCGCAGTTTCATCAGGCTGATGGACCAGATGTCGCGGAATAATTTACTGAACAAGTGGACGCTGCTTAAAGGCAAGGATAAAGGCAGCTTTAAGGTGGTGATGGATAATAAAGCTGCTTCTGCTGATGCCGAGCAGGTTTTTGGGAGTGATAAAATAGACCACCGTATATTAAATGCCGCTCTTGGCCTGCAGGAAGAATACCCCGAGAAAAAGATCATCCTGGTATCCAAAGATGTTTGCCTGCGTTTGAAAGCAAAAGCGCTAAATATCCATGCCGAAGATTACGAGACAGGTAAGGTTAAAAACCTGGAAGAACTATATACAGGTGAAACAATTTTGAACAAAGTGGCTGACAAAATGATCAGTCAATTAAATAAACAAGGCACATTAAGTGCCGAACAATTTGATATACTGCCCAATACCAATAATCATTTTTACACGCTGAACGGAAAAAAACTATCGGTATCAGGGTTTTATAATAATCAAACCCAGCAGCTGGAGAAAATTACCGAGCAGCCTGTATTTAATATCTACCCAAAAAATTCAGAACAGGCCTTCGCCGTACATGCTTTATTGCACCCGGATATTAAACTGGTTACCATACAGGGCAACGCCGGTACGGGTAAAACCCTGTTGGCTTTAGCAGGTGCATTGGAACAACGGAAATATTATAGGCAGATCTACGTTACGCGGCCCATTGTTCCCCTGAGTAATAAAGATATCGGTTTTTTGCCGGGAGATATCAAATCAAAGATTGACCCCTATATGGCGCCGATATGGGATAACCTGAAGTTCATTAAAGACCAGTTTGGCGATGATGAAAAAATGCAGGCCAAGATAGACGAACTGGTGATCAATGATAAAATATCCATAGCCCCGCTGGCTTTTATCCGTGGCCGCACTCTGACCAAAATATTCTTTATCGTAGATGAGGCCCAAAATCTCACCCCGCACGAAATAAAAACCATCATTTCCCGTGCCGGCGAGAACAGCAAGTTTGTGTTTACCGGTGATATTTACCAGATAGATACCCCATATCTGGATGCTGAAAGTAACGGCTTATCTTACCTGATCGATAAAGCAAAAGGGCACCCGCTTTATGCCCATATTACCCTGCAAAAAGGGGAGCGTAGTGAGCTGGCTAATTTGGCAACGGAGTTGTTATAAAAACCTAAACATGAAGAAATTTATCATATTCACAATACTTGTTTGCTTTGTGCAAATTGTAAGTGCGCAAACAAGGGTTACTGATTTATCTCAGTCATCCTTAAAAGGCAAAGTAAAACGTGTTACTACGTATACATTTAGAGGAGACAATCATATGGCTCCTGATACAACCGCAAGTGCTGAAAAGACAATTGAAACTTTCGATGAAAAAGGTTGGGCGATAGAAGAAAAAATATATGACAAGAACGACGCATTAAGAGAAAGGTTTTCATTTGAATATATTGGGGACTCGATAGTCGTAAATAATCAATTTGATAGCAGTGGAAAGCTATTCGTTAAATATATTTACAAATATGACGACCATGGTAAAGAAACTGAATTTGACATGAATTCTGATGCCCAACCTAAAATGCGGCTTGCAAAGATAGATTATAGATGTATTTACAAATACGATGAATTGGGTAATAGAGTAAGTGAAGAACAATATATTGATAAGAATAAACTGACCATCAGAACGATTTTAAGATATAATGATCAGCATCAAAGGATACAATCCGATGAGGAATCGTTTTTTGGTAAGACATCTAACAAATCCAAAACATTGTATACCTATAACAGCTTGGGAAATCTAATAAAATCTGAAATTTATGACCTTGATGGAAAGTTAACAGGAGGTAATGATGCGTCCTATGATAAATTTGATAACTACGGCAACTGGTTAATAGAAACATCTTCATATCATGGTCACAGTTCTTACCAAGGGGATTTTACTTTCATGAATATAACTAAGCGAGTAATAGAATATTATTAACGACGGAGTTGTTATAAACCTTATCAGAGGGAAATAAGAATCTACCCTAATATATTATCCGTCACCCTTGCAATATCATAGCTTATCTTATTCACAAAGCCCAGCTGCTCTTTTAGTAAAGCTTCATCCGCGCTTAGTTGTTTTTTCTCTTCTGTGGGGTTTGTTTTTTCGCTTGCAAAATCAATGGCCTTGCCGCCTAGCTTTTTGCTGCTGTCGTTTAGTACGGCTATGCTTTTGCGGATCAGCTTTAAATTTTCGGGTTGGGTTTTATGCAGGTTCTTTTCGGTGATGCCTGATGCCAGGTTGGCCAGGTAGGAGGACAGGATATGGCTCAGCACCACAAACTTGTGTATCTCTTTTATTTTCTTCTGCTTGCTTTTAGGCTCCGAGGTCATACGTTCGAAGGTGGACGAAAGGTTGGCCGATTTTACATAGATATCTTTTCGCGCCAGCTTATAATCAGTGGTGCTGACTGAACAGCCGGTGATACTTTCAGCTATTTTCACCAGGTAGTTTACATTGGCATAGATCACATCCCGCAGGTTTTCCTGTATTTGTTCAGATTCCCACGTCGGGAAGATCACGTAGGTAGCGATAAAGGCGATAGTAGAGCCGATAATGGTATCCCTGATACGTTCTTCCACCAAATTGATATGCCCCACACCCAAAAACTTGAACAGGATGAGGATGTATGGCGTCATAAAAATAACGCTCACTACGTAGTTGAGCCTGGTAAAGCTGTAAGTACCAAGCATAAAGATGACCAGGAAAACAAACTGTGCATCGCGGTTTGGTATGATGCTTAATACCAGCACACCGATGGCCCCTCCGGCAATAGTGCCAATGAGCCGCTGGTAGTTCCTTTGTTTGGATAAGCTGAATCCTGGTTTGAGAACAACAATAATAGTCAGCAAAACCCAATAGCTATGGTGGCCGAGCGGTAATATTTTGGCTGTGATGAAACCGATCAAACAAACCAGCGAAACCCGTAAGGCATGTTTAAACGAGGCTGAAGAAAAGGACAGGTTATCGAAAAATATGCGCGGCGCATAATCCTGGTGTGTAACAAATTTGGAGTATTCTACCTGGTTTGGGTTCTCGAGCAGGGTTTTTGACGACCTGGAATTATAATAGTTAAAAATATGATGAATGTTTGTATTCAAGTCGCGCAGGTTGATCAGTATTTTTTTTAGTACCAGGTTGCTGGTGCCGGGAAGGGTAGTAGCCAGTTCGTCGATCTTTAGTTTTAAATGCTCCAGTTCGGCATTGAAATCGTGCGAGTGGTTATACCTCTTATTGGATAATACAGCGTAGCCGATATTCTCCAGTTCTTGTGCCAAATGGTGCAATATCCGGGCTATTTCTTCCAGGATACCAGTTTTGTCAAAGCGATTCCGCACTTCGTTATAATCATAGTGGGTAGCCAGTATTTGTTCGTACAGGTCCACCAAATCAATAAAAGTAAGTACCAATACCCGGCTGGCATTGGTTGACTCTTTGACCATCACCCGGCTTTTGAAAAGCAACTCGCGCACTACATCCTGGTGCTGGCTCACCTGTATCTGCTGCGATACCAGCTTCTTATAGTTTTCATCGATATCCGTATCGGCCAAATAAAAATCAGCTTTTATCCGGAGGAATTTAACCACGTCAATTATACTCTCGCCAAGCGCCTGCTGAGCCGCACGATAAGGCCTGATGATGAAAAACGCCACGCTGAATATCATATACCAAAGCCCGCCCGCAGTCACTGTAAGGCTGTAGATCAAAATATCACCAGGTTTCAGAGCTTTTTCGATCATGAAGATCATCATCAGCAGCGATGCGGTACCCACTGAGGCCGCCCGCGTGCCATAAACCGTGAACATCGAAAACAGGAAGGCAAAAATGGTTACTGTGATACCCAAAGTGATCACGTTTAAACGTGCAAAACCAGTAGCTAATGCCACCAGGAAAAGGCATAAATTGCATATAGCCATCGCGTTACGTTTATGCGCCACCGGGCCGGGCGTATCAACGACAGACACACACAAAGCACCCAACGACAGGGTGAGCCCTAAGTCGAACTGATTTAAATAATTAAATACCAGGGAGGGTAAAAGGATGCCAAGAGAGATGCGTAAACCGTCAGAAAAATACTGGCTGTAAAAGAAGCTTTTTATCTCCCTGGTTTGGAATTTCATAAATGGCAATATGGTAAGCTAAATTGCGCTGCAAATTTACAAAAATTAAATCTTTGTGTCCACTTTTAATAATTATTGCATTAATTATGTATTTATATTACTAAATAGTTATTTTTTGATGTAATTTGCGATAAAGATGATTAAATTCACAGCGATTATATAAAACCTCACATCTCATTCTATTTTTATGTCCTCAACGTTAAAACTCAGCCAGAGAGAAACAACTTTTAACCAGGAAGTTGTAACCCGTTTTGAGTTGTATAACAGTTTATTTCAAACGCTGCCTTTTTACCAGGTAAAGGATACGGGGATCTTGCTGCCGTTTTTCAGTTCACATTGCGAACGGGGTACAATAGCGCAATCATCGCCGACAGAAATTATCGAATCATTTTTTGAAAAATATGTACCCGATATTGATCACCAGGAACAGATCAACCGGATGTTTCGCTTTATTCAGTATATCGAAAGGCAGGTGGTGTTGTTTGATGCCATTGAGGACTCATCCTTCAACAAAGTTGGCCGTACGGATGATACTGGTTCATTACAAAGCCTGTTGCAGCAAGCTTCGCAAAGCGATAAGGTGCGGGATGCTATCAGTGAAAAACTAAAAAACTTCTCACTGCGGTTAGTGCTCACTGCACATCCGACACAGTTTTATCCGGGTACAGTATTGGGCATTATGACGGATATGATCGATGCGTTAAAAAGCAACGATCTCAATAATATTGATGTATTGCTGCAACAATTGGGCAAAACACCATTTTTTAATAAAACATCACCTACGCCGGTTGACGAGGCTACGAGTTTGGTTTGGTTCTTGGAGAATACTTTTTACCATGCAGTATCAGCCATTCAATCCAAACTGGAAGAAGAATTTGATATCGACCATACTAATGATCACCAAATCTTGGAACTCGGTTTTTGGCCGGGCGGAGATAGGGATGGCAACCCGAATGTTACTACAGAAACAACCGTTGCTGTTTCAAGCTTACTAAGACAGATCATTTTCCGTTGTTATTACCGAGACTTCAGGATATTAAAGCGCCGTATAACTTTCAGGGGGATAGAGAAAACCATCTCAAGACTCGAAAAGCTGCTTTATCAAAATGCGTTTAACAATCAATCAAATCCAAAAGACCTCCAAAGCGAGCTATTGTCGCTGCTTGATTCCATTAAACAAACCCTAATAACCGATCATGGCAGTTTGTTTGTGAATATTGTAGATGGTTTGATACAAAAGGTACGGCTATTTGGGTGCTATTTTGCTACGCTCGATATCAGGCAGGATAGCCGGATATTACGCAATGTGTTTAAATATTGCACACAGCAAGGGCAGATAAAATCCGGATTAAAGGGCTATGAGGCATTAAGTGAGGAAGATAAGATAAGGGTGATCCCTTTTAACGAGGCTGATTTCCATTGCCCGGATGATGAGGACGATATGACCAAGGATACTCTGAACACCATCAGGCTGATGAAGCAAATACAGTATTCGAACGGCGAGAAGGCTTGCCAACGTTTTATTATCAGCAATTGCCAGCGGTCATCAGATATTTTGCAGCTGATTAACCTGTTTTTATGGAGCGGCTGGAAAAAGGAGTCCCTCAGTGTGGATTTTATGCCTTTGTTTGAAACAGTGAATGATCTATCAGATGCAGCACAAATAATGCAAAGTCTATACACACATCCATTTTATAAAGAACATTTAAAAAGACGCGGTAACCGGCAGTCAATTATGCTGGGTTTTTCTGACAGCACCAAAGACGGCGGATATTTAATGGCCAACTGGTCTATCTATAAAGCTAAAGTTGAACTGACGGCTATGGCCCGCAAATATGGCATCGACCTAGCCTTTTTTGATGGTCGTGGCGGCCCACCTGCACGTGGCGGAGGCAAAACACACCGTTTTTATGCTTCGATGGGGAATGAGATCGCTAACGAGCATATTCAATTGACCATACAGGGACAAACCGTAAGCTCACAATACGGCTCTGTGGAAACCGCGCGTTTTAATATCGAGCAATTGATAAATGCGGGGATTGTTTCGTCATTAAACCCAAATGAAAATGATCTGCTAAACGACAGGAGCAAGGGATTGATCTCTGAAATGGCCGACGAAAGCTATAAACTGTTTATGGCATTAAGGCAACATCCTTTGTTTGTGGAGTATTTGGAGAAATTTAGCCCGCTTAAATTACTTTCTAAAATTAATATCAGCAGCAGGCCCACCAAACGTAATGCCGATGCGCAGATGAAACTGGAAGATCTGCGGGCTATTAGCTTTGTAACTTCCTGGAGCCAGTTAAAACAAAATATCCCCGGATTTTATGGAGTAGGTACTGCCCTACAAAAAATGAAGGACGAAGGCAAGTGGGAAGAAGTAAAACAGTTGTATCACCAATCCGGTTTTTTTAAAACCATGCTGGATAACTGCATGATGTCCATGTCGAAATCGGATTTCCGTGTGACGGCCTATTTAGAGCAGGATAAAAAATTCTCTGCCTTCTGGAAACAGCTTAGGGCCGAGTTTGACCTGACAAAAGCTATGCTGCTTGAATTGACCGATAGCACTGTATTAATGGCGGAATACCCCGTTGAAAGACGCTCGATCGCCATACGCGAGCGTATTGTATTGCCGCTGGTTATTGTACAGCATTATGCCCTGCAATGCATTAATAAAAATGAGCACCCCGAACTGAACGATATTTACAATAAGCTGGTGATACGTACGGTTTATGGCATTGTGAATGCAGGGCGAAATTTGGCATGATTAGTCTGAATCGGAATTTTCAGGATTAAATAATTTTCAGAATTTAGATGTAAGTTTAAATTATTGAATTCAGGTAATTCTAAAATTCTGTAAATTCTGATTCAGACATACAATGCCCACTGTTGCACTCAAAAGCCCTGCAGGTAAATGGATCATGGTTTCAGCCATACTGGCTTCGGCAATGGCGTTTATTGATGGTACCGCGCTCAATGTGGTTCTGCCATCGCTTCAAAAAAGCTTGAACGCTACCGGCACTGATCTTTTCTGGTTACTGAATGCTTACCTGCTGATACTTGCTGCACTCATCCTCATTGGTGGCTCTTTGGGCGACAGGCTTGGTCGCAAAAAGATATTCATGATCGGCATTTTTATTTTTATCCTTGGGTCAGCCGCCTGTGGGTTTGCACCAGGCATCAATATACTCATCACCTCCAGGATAGTGCAGGGGATAGGTGGCGCGTTAATGATACCGGGCAGTTTGTCACTCATATCATCCTCTATAAATGAAAAGGAGCGGGGTAAGGCTATCGGCACCTGGTCGGCAATTACCACGGTGGTTACTATGGGCGGGCCGATACTTGGCGGGGCACTGGCAGATGCCGGTTTATGGCGTTATATTTTCTTTATCAATGTGCCAATAGGAGTGGTAGCCCTCATTATCTTGGCATTCAAAGTA
>JABDFM010000031.1 GCA_013286565.1 Bacteroidota bacterium | reverse complement strand
CTCTATTGCATCATCGCTTTTTTCGGCTGTAAGATTGACAAGCAGATAAGGATGATCCTGATATAGTAACACCTGCTGCGTTAATGTAATACCCGCGGCATTACCTGAATGCCTGATAACGATCCGGACACCTTTGCCGCTTTCGTTATTAAATTCATCGGTTGACGCCTGGTGTGTTTCGCAAGCCGAGGTAGGGAGATAACCGGCTGAAAGCTCATTTACATAAGCAATGGTGTTGCTCAGTACAACACCATTGCCGAAGTGATAATTCAAACGCCCCGTTTTATAATTCACCGATACCGACGACCCACCTGTACTAACTACCAGGCTATCATCATATTTGGTTACTTTTTGTGCCGAAACAGTTCCCGTAACCAACAATAAGCATGGTATCAGATATTTTATCACGGAGCTTCTTTGAAACTTCATTTATTATTTTCTTTAGATATTAATATCCCGGGTTCTGCGCTTTCAATCCCAGTGCGGGGTTGTTTTGCAATTCGGTAAGCGGGATAGGGTATAAGTTATTATTTGCGGCAACGTTCTGCGCAGGATGCGGATCGGTAGTAGTACCATTCTTTTTCTCAAAATCGCGCCGTGGATCATCATACTGTTTTACGCGTTGTACAAGTGTCCCGGTGCGTTTTAAGTCGAACCAACGCCACCCTTCTGCTCCCAATTCACGGCTGCGTTCGTCCATGATCAGACCGCGCATCGTGGCTTGGTCGGGTGCGTCAGTTGTTGTAAAATCAAGACTGCCATTACCAAAAGCACGTTCACGTATTTTGTTCAATGGCGCTAATGCAGCTTGCGTCTGGCCCAGCTCATTAAGTGTTTCTGAATACATCAAAAACACATCTGCTGAACGCAGGTAATATAGGTTTTTACCTGAATGATAAACATCGATGTCACTAGAAGAGATGTCATATTTTGCGATTGTCGGCAGTCCCGGATCAACCCACCAGCTCATAGTATTTCCATTGCCATCATATCGGTCATGATGAATTGAAGGCACATAACGGGCATCATATTGATATTCCCACGAATAAGGCTTCATAAAAACTGTATCTGAATAATATGAAGTAGCCATCACAACGGTACCGCCATAACCTGGTGTATGCTGGTTAAATGTTTCAAATGCTATTGGAGGTCCTGCGTAAGAACCATAGAGATTTTGGAGACCTTGTGTATCATTATTATTGTCTGTTGAGTATTGTATCTCGAACAGGGATTCCGCATTGTTTTCATGCTGCCCGTCAAACAAGTTAGCATAATTGGACAGCAGACTGATGTTATTATTGTTGATCAGATCCTCGAAAGTGGTTTTTGCATCAGTGTAATCATGCACGGTCAGGTAAACTTTACCCAGCAACGCTTTGGCTGCCTCAACACTTGCGCGGCCTATATCATTGCCGGTAAGCTTGTTTTTTGTCCAGCAATTGGCAACAGCGAACTTCAGATCGGACTCGATCTGGCTATATACCTGCGCCTGCGGCACGCGTGGCAGGCCGTTTCCTAATGATGTATTCTCCAACGGCATCGGCACATCGCCATATAGCTGTACCAGGTAAAAATAGTATACCGCACGCATGAAACGGGCTTCACCCTCCAGACGGGTTTGGACAGTAGGGTCCGCAAAGTTTTTAATCTGTGGTATCTTTAATATGGCCACGTTTGCGTTGGCTATACCCTGGTAGCAAACTGTCCAAAAGCCTGAAATATCGGCATTCTGGCTGTTGAGCGTAATATCGTACACGTCCATGCCAACCACACCTGCCCAGTAAGAACCATATCCCTGAGCCTGGTAGCAGCAACGTGCCTCATCGGTGCCAATAACGCCAATAAGTTGATAGTCTGATCTTTTGAGCGCTTGTAACTGCTGGTAAATACCTGTCACCCCGGCGATTGCACCAGGCTCATCTTTATAAACACTTTGTGCTGAAACGAATACCTCAGGTGTATAGTTCAATTCCTTTTTGCAGCTGCTGAAGCCTTGCAACAGCACTACTGCCAGGCCAACCGGCCAGAATTTCTTTAAATATTGCTTAATACTTTTCATATCAAAAATGTTTTTAATGTTATAGCCCTAATTTTGCACCCAGCAGGAATGTACGATACCGCGGGTAGATCTCATTTGCCGCGTCAGCACCGGCTATGTCCGGATCAACGCCTTTATAACCGGTGAACAGGAATGGATTAATCACCTGTGCATATATGTTCAGGCTATGTACCTTTATTTTATTCAATAAAGCTGTTGCAAAATCATATCCCAGGGTAATATGCTGTATTTTGAAATAACTTGCATTTTGTATAGAATAACTTGATCCCTGACCTGGACCACCCGGAAGTGTTTTCAGCGAGGTCCCGAAAGAATTTGGCCTCGGGATATTGGTATTGGTATTGGTAGGCGTCCAGTAGTTGCCACCTTGTGTGGTCACATTTCCCGAACTGCCATAGGCCGAATTATAATAACTAAGATCCGTAAATGTAAGGTTATTCAGTTGCTGCCCGTATTCATAGGTGCTGTAGATTGTTAGCGATAGGCTCTTGTACCTGAAATAGTTCCAGAAACTGCCCCATCCTTTGGGGATGCTTGAACCTACAACTACTTCATCCTCAGGGGTTATCTTGCCATCGCCGTTAACATCCTTTATCTTGATGTCGCCAGGTTTGCCGTTTGGATCAAGGCTAAAGTTATCACCTTGCTGATACAGGCCGTTATATACATAATTTACATAAGTTCCGCTCGGTGGCAAACCAACGCGCAATGTCAGGTTCACAGAATCCCTGCCAGGGAACAGTTTGGTAACTTTACTCTTGTATTTAGACCAGTTGAGTGAGGTTTGCCAGGTGAAATCCTTGGTTTGTATAGGTGTTATCTTTAATGCAACGTCAATACCTTTCGTATTCATGGCGGCAACGTTTACATATTCGGTTTGAAAACCCGACGAAGGCGCAAGCGGTAATGGCATCAATAAGCTGCTGATATTTTTGTTATAAACATCAACTGATAACTGTATGCGATTGTTTAATAAGGCTATGTCCGTACCGAGATTAAACTGGTGTTGCACTTCCCATTGCAGCGAGTTGTTGCCTAATACGCCGTTTGTACCTGCAGCAGAGTAACCGCTGGTTACCGATGAACCGTTAAACGGATAGGTTGTAGGGTCATAACGTGTGTAGATGGCATCGTAAGGAAGGTTCTGGTTACCTACAAGGCCATAGCTTGCACGTAATTTGAAATCGGTCAACCACGTTTTTACCTGGTAACCTATCCATGGCTCATCAATTACCCTCCACGCGCCGCTCACCGTCGGGAATACCCCATATTTGTTGTTAGAACCGAAACGGCTTGAGCCATCCTGGCGTATGGTAGCATTTAAAATATAACGGCCTTTATATTTATATACGGCCCTTGCAAATAATGAACGCACTGCCCAACCATCATAATTGCTATTATCCTGTAATTTCTGGCCGGCGCTGCCGATGGCTTTGTATGAAAGCAGGTCGGTAGGGAATTGATCGCCCTGTATGTCAGTGGCAAAATCTTCATGTTTCTCGAAAGTGAAACCGCCCAGCAGGTTCACCTCATGGTCACCTGCAACATAGTTATAAGTAGCGGTATTTTCCCACAAAACATCTGTAGCCCTGGTATTATATATCTCGGCAAGCCCATTGGTTGGCGAATAACCGGGGCCGGTGGTTCTTGGATAATAGGTGTCCTGCTCAGCCTGGTAAATGTCAGCGCCGATACTTGAACGAAGCATCAGGTTCTTTATAGGGGTAAACTCCATGTAAAGGTTTGCATTGGTGCGGTTGGTCGTATATAAGTTTGTCGCGTCAAGCGCCAGTGTTACCGGGTTAAAAATGGTAGGTGTGCCTGTTGATTTATCAATAACGATAAGTGGCTGACCGCCGGCGTCATAAATGGGCTGCAACGGGCTTTCTGTAAGCGACTGCTGATACTCATTAGGTAGCGGGTTATTGGTAATATCGTGGGTATAGTTCGCACTCACGCCCAATTTCAGGTACGGCCTGATGGCTGTTTCATCACTTAAATAGGCCGAATATTTTTTATAGCCGGTATTGATCAGTATACCCTCCTGATCCTGGTACTGGCCGCTGAAATATACCCTGTTTGATCCGGTACCATTGGATACCGACAACGAGTAGTTTTCTGTAGGGGCGTTATTATGCATAATCGCGTTCTGCCAGTTGTAATTGGTATATCCATTGGCAATGCTTTGCAACTCATAGGTGTTAAATATTTTTCTATCGGCTGTATCGGTCCCGGCTGCACCAAATGTACCCGGGTCGGCATCCTGAAACGCTGCCCGTTTCAGGTTTGCATAATCACGGGCACCAAGCATTTTATAAGCCGGGTTGTTTACCTGGATACCGGCGTACATATCAAAGTTAATGCTTGTAGCGCCAGCTTTAGGTTTTTTGGTAGTAATAAGTATCACGCCTTCTGCAGCGCGTGAACCGTAAATACCGGCTGCTGCGGCATCCTTTAATATCTCTACCGATTCGATATCGTTAGGGTTGATATTGCGTATGTCACCAACCAGCGCCACACCATCTACAATGTACAGCGGGCCCTCTAACTGGGTTATGGAGTTAAGGCCGCGTACGTTTACAGAAGCGCTTGCGCCCGGCTGGGTGCTTGCGCTATGCACCTCAAGGCCTGGCGCACGCGACGCCAGGGCAGTTGCCAGGTTTGTAGAAGGTGCTTCACTGATCTGCTGAGCAGAAATACTTGAAACAGCGCTTGTCAGATCTTTGCGCTTTTCCTTTCCATAAGCAATTACCACAACTTCGGATAAATTACCGTTGGTTTTTAGCAGGATCGTAATATTGGTGGAGTCACCCACGGTTACCTTTTTAGGTTCATAGCCGGTAAAGGTCACTTTAATTACATATCCTACGGCAGCATCAACAGCAAAATTACCGTTCTGGTCGGCAGCAAGTTTGTTAACCTGCTTGCCTGCGTTTTCTACGGAAACAGTAGCAAAAGGCAGCGATTGCCCCGTTTGCGAATCCTTGACTGTACCGTTGATCTTTCGCTGCTGAGCGTGGGCATTTAGGAGGCCCGCCGAAAACAGCACGATGATTAGTAATAGTTTTCTCATTAGTTATTTGGTTTAAATCAGTTTGCTCTTTAATTTCAGGATGGACTATAACACTCCCAAAGAAAATTATTGGACATTTTTTTCCAGGGCCACAAAGCTTGCTGCTCCCTGGAAAAATATTCACGATTAAATCCTTATCCTGCTAAATAAATTACTATAATTGGTATATGGTAACAAACATAATACGATTATCAGCAAATTGGAATGCCTAATATTATGATAATGATGGATTTTTATACACTTTCACATACAATCTCAAGCTACATCGATGTTAAAGGAAAAATCACACCGAAAAAGAGAGGGATTTGAAGGTCAGCGCCTGATTGTCATCCCTAAAAAGATCGTCTCCGAGTTTCTTGTCAAGGATCCGGTAACAAGGCATATATATATTACCGACATTGGTTTTTATCCCAAGGCAATGTTTCATTATGCTGAGCGGCTGCATGGGATAAGCCAGCACATTATTATTTATTGCATCGAAGGCTATGGATGGATCGAGATCAATAAGAAACGTGTCATCATCTCGCCGTCTCAATTTATTGCTATTCCTGCGAATACACCTCATCGGTATGGAGCCGATGAGCAAAATCCATGGTCGATCTATTGGGCGCATTTTAAGGGAGAAAACTCGGCGTTTATTGCGGACCTGATCGTCAAAAACTCAGAGGACTACAAACCACAGTTAACTTTCAGTGAAGATCGCATCGGGCTTTTTGATGACATCTATTATAACCTGGAGAACGGGTACGGTGACGATACGCTGCGTTATGTAAATATGATATTTTATCATTTCCTGTCTTCCATGATCTATGAAGACAAGTTCAACCGACTTAAAAAAACGGTCAATACCGACATGGTCGATACGGTAATCAAGCTAATGCAGGATAACATCCAGCAAATCATCACGCTCAAGCAAATGGCCGATTTTTCCAATCGTTCGGTAACACATTTTTCCTCACTGTTCAGAAAAAAAACGGGGCACTCCCCGATCGAATATTTCAATCACCTTAAAATACAAAAAGCCTGCCAGTACCTGGCATTTACTGCAATGACCATCAAAGAGATCGCGTTTTGTATTGGTATTGAAGACCAATATTATTTCTCCCGCATGTTTGCCCGTCTGATGGGCATCTCGCCGTCGGGATATCGCAAACGCAACGCTGAAAATAAATGAATCACAGAAACCTAACCCTTGGTGACCAGAACATTGGTCATTACCCCGTTTACTTTTAAACGAACTGTCTTTTTATCGGGGGCATATAAATGATAGGAGGTTATACGCCCGTTTTTCCAGTTAAAATCGACAGTAACGTTTTCCCGCGCTTTCAACCCCCTTACTTCGCCCGATGATTTCCATGCATCGGGGATGGCTGGCAATAACTCGATATATCCTGCATGGCTTTGCAGCAGCATTTCCGCAATCGCCGCGGTTTCGCCAAAGTTTCCGTCGATCTGAAACGGCGGGCCGGCCGAAAGCAGATCGGAGTAGATCCCGCCACCGGCCCCGTAATTCATATCTCGTCGATCTGTCGTCCGTATCAGGTGTTTCAGAAGCAGGTAGGCGTGGTTTCCATCGTGCAGCCGAGCCCAGAATAATTGTTTATAAACAATCGACCAGCTTGGCCCATCGTCCCCGCGTGCTTCAAGCGTTTTTCTGCACGCTTCTGCAAGTTCAGGTGTTCCATTATCTGTAATGAGTTTACCCGGATACAAGGCATACAAATGAGAAATATGACGGTGATTGATATCTGTTTCCTTATAGTCCTCGAGCCATTCCATTAGTCTTCCATCCTTCGCAATACGACCGACCGGTGGTAATTGCTTTATTTTTTGCCGGAGCGAATCGCAAAATGCGCTGTCTATCCGCAGGACTTGTCCAGCTGTTATTACGTTGCCAAACAACTCCCTTATAATTTGGTTGTCGATTGTAGGCCCCTCACAGATACTGGCCGTTTTTCCATTTGGCAGATAAAAAGTATTTTCGGGTGATGACGAAGGTGACGTAACCAGCCAGCCGGTCTGCTTATCTGTAACCAGCATATCACTGTAGAACAATGCCGCGCCTTTCAACACCGGGTATATTTCTTTCAAATATTGCTGATCGCCTGTAAAGTCATAATGCTGCCATAGGTTATTACACAACCAACCTGAACCAACCTTTGTTACTCCCCATGATGCTTCTTCACCAGGTTCTGTAAATCCCCATACATTAGTGATCACATGAGCAACCCAGCCCCGGGCGTTGTAGTAGGCTTTGGCCGTTTTCTCACCATAAGGAACCATCCCCTCCACCAGTTTGGTGAGCGGTAAGTTAAGCTCAGAGAGATTTGAAACCTCCAGCGGCCAATGATTCATTTCAACATTCACATCCAAATGGTAATCACCATTCCAGGGCGTTTGGGTTTGATTGGCCCAAAGTCCCTGCAAGTTGGGGGGCAAAAGCCCTACACGCGTACTGCAGATACTCAGATAGCGTCCAAATTGATAGAAAAGTACCGGTAACGATGTATCTGCGTCCGGGTTTTTCTGAAAATTCCGCAAACGCACATCTGTCGGCACATTGTTTATCCAGCTATTGCCGATTTGAAGACTTACTCTGTTAAAAAGTCGCCTGTAGGCCGCAATATGTTCCCGTCTTTCTTCATCATAACCTTTCCGTAAGGAACTTTCGAACAGGCTATCAACCCTGGTGTTAATATTCGGCCCACCAAAATCTGTAGCGGCTGAAATATACAATGTAATGCTTGTAGCGTTTTTAATAATGAGCCTTTCATGATCATAAGAAAGCTTACCGCCGGTTAACACAGGCATTACTTTTGCCATAAACTTCATACCTGGCCGACCTCCACCGGCAGTCAATTGGCCAGTAAGTATGATCGATTTGGCGTTGACAACGGCCTCGCCATTTTCAGACCGGCTAAGTGTGGCAGTGCAATTAATTTGATGTGGTCGATCAGCAGTAATCCTGATTATTGAGATGTCGTTGCCGAAACTGGAAAAGTATTCTTTGGTATAGGTTACCCCTTTTATGGTGTATGTTGTTTTTGCGATATCATGATCAAGTGACAGTTCCCTTCGATAGTGTGTAAATACCGGCTGTTGTCCATTACCATAACTAAAGCGTAAATTTAAGTCAGCCAATACCTGGTAACAGCCAAAAGGGTCTTTTGCCCCGTTGCCGTTCCCAGACCCTGCTCCTCTGCAAATAAAATTTTTATTTATAATAGCCTGTGCTTCATCATTTTTGCCTTGTGCCAGTAATTCCCTGATCTGAGGCAGGTATTTATAAGCATCATAATTATTTGCATCCTGTGTGCTGCCAGACCATAGCGTAATGTCGTTTAATGTGATATTTTCATTCGTAACACCACCATCGGGCATCATGCCGAGCCGGCCGTTACCAAGCGGTAAACATTCCTCCCAAACCTTAGCTGGTTTTGTGTAATAAAGCATTTGCGGACGTTCCTGAGCTACACCTGCTGATGAAAAAAATGTTAAAAGCAGAAATTGAGAAATTAAAACGTAGAGCGGATAGCTTTTTTGCATGATCAAACGGTATGAAATCGGTGTTAGTAAATTGGTTTATTCCGGATCTAAAAGTATTTTCTTCAAAGCACTCCATAAATGGATAAAAACATTAAAAAGATGGATTTACATACCTTTCTACGATGCATTTCGATGGTCAAAGCTCCGTTAAGCTTGACCGCGACAAGGCAACCGGCATCACTTATTGCAGGACTTATCCCCTAAAAATTCAGGACGGAGTATAAAAGTTTATGATCGCAACGGCTGTCGTTTCAAGATAAGCGGGACTTCAAAAAGAGTCCATATGCATAAAAAAGCTATTTCTTTAACAAGAAATAGCTTTTTTTATAAAGTGATCCCATTAGGATTCGAACCTAAGACCTACAGATTAGAAATCTGTTGCTCTATCCAGCTGAGCTATGGGACCTTGCGCTTTTCGCGGTGCAAATATGCATAAATCCGCTCAAAAAAGTAAATGATTTTCTTCAATAACCTATTGTTAACAAATTTAACGCCCCCCTGATCTATGTAAATACATAAAGCCGATGACCTGATTCAAATCTGTATTTTATGTTATATGTAAACCTTGTTTTTTAAAAAAATATTGAAAAATTCTTAATTATATCAAAATACACAACAAATTTATTCGCTTGAAAATGAGACTTTTTATATATAAAACAGGAATAATATTTACCTTTGTGCCACTTTTTTGTATTTTTAAAATACAAAGTGTTTTATTTACAATAAGTAAATCCTACTTTTAACCAATTTTTTAGATAAACTTAATTTATGATCATAATTGCTGACGGTGGCTCCACTAAGACCAATTGGTGTTTAGTTACCGAAGAAGGTAAAAAAGTGTATTTCAACACCGAGGGTTATAACCCTTATTTTTCAAGCACAGCCTACATTGTACAGTCGTTGATGGAGAACCTGCCAACCGACCTGGAGAAGAAGGAAATAACCGAAGTAAATTATTATGGTGCAGGTTGCTCAACTGATGACATGCGCAACATTGTTGCGGAAGCGATGAAAGCCGTTTTTACCAATGCAAGGGTTTACATTGGCCACGATCTACTGGCAGCCGCCAGGGCTTTACTGGGCACCAGTGAGGGTTTTGCAGCTATTTTAGGTACCGGAACAAATACTTGTATTTACAATGGACGAGAAGTAATAAGCAATATCGATTCAGGAGCTTACATTTTAGGCGATGAGGGTAGCGGATGCTATATCGGCAAAAAACTACTTGTTGATTATTTAAGGGGTTATATGCCTGAGCCCGTTCGAAAACTTTTCTGGGATACTTACAAACTTACCCCTGATGATGTAAATGAACAGGTTTATACACAGCCGCGTGCAAACCGCTTTTGCGCCAGCTTTAGCAAATTTGTATATGATAACCCTGTGCATATTGAATATTCGAGAAATTTGGTGCGCACATCGTTCGAAGATTTTTTCCGCAATTTGGTAACCCACTATCCTGACTACCAGAAATATACTTTTAATTGTATCGGTTCTGTTGGCTACAATTTCAGAAATGTGCTGGAGGAAGTAGTAACAGAAAACGGAATGGTAGTGGGCAACATTATCCGTTCGCCTATAGATAACCTGGTTAAATATCATTTAGACCTGGCCCCAAGCCAGTTATAAGTTTTAAGTTCTGAGTCGTGAGTTAAAAAGTAATAACTCACGACTTAAGATTCAGAACTCAAGACTTCTTTAAACAACCCTTCCTTTATTTTCGAGGTTAATCTCGTTCTGGAATATCTTAGCGTATTTGCGGCGATCAAACTTATACAGTTTTGCTGCGCGGTATGATACCCCTTTTTGTTTTTCGTCAAGTTCTTTCAAAAAGCCGTAGCTCAGCATCTTTTTCCTGAAGTTTCTTTTATCCAGTTTTTTGCTTAACACAGCTTCATAAAGCAATTGCAATTGAGTGAGGGTGAATTTCTCGGGCAGCAGTTCAAAAGCAATAGGCTGATAATTTAGCCTGCGGCGTATTTTATTAAAGCCCGTTTTAAATATCTCACTGTGGTCAAATGCCAGTTTGGGCAACTCATTTACAGGGTGCCAGAAAGCTTTACGGGCATACTGGGTGATAGGGCGGAGCTCTTTTTGCCCGTTAATGCGGATCAACGCATAGTAAGCAACCGTTATCACACGTCCTTGCGGATGTCGGTTTACTTCACCAAAAGTATGGAACTGTTGCATGTGCAGGTCGCGCAAACCGGTAAGTTCATACAATATACGTTCAGCAGCATCGTCGATACTCTCATCCTGTTCAACTATGTAACCAGGTAAGGCGAGCCAATCTTTATAAGGCTCTTCATTCCGCTCAATCAGTAATATTTTAAGTTCGCCTGCCTCAAAACCAAATATTACGCAGTCAATTGAGAATACTGAATTAAATGTAGGTAACTTTACTTCCAAAAGATAAATTATTTAGGGTTTACGGTCTAAAGATAATGGTTCGAATTCCCGAATATAAAAAAAATAAAATAAAATTCAATGGTGTAATATACACACACTATCTTAGTAGCCGAAAATATTGTTGCCAAAAATGCATAAAATTTCTAAACTTGCCGTATTAACATCCGGGGGAGACGCTCCGGGAATGAACCCGTGTATCAGGGCTGTTGTACGTACAGGAATATATAATGGTTTAAAAATAGTAGGGATCCGTAAAGGGTATCAGGGACTTATCGAAAATGATATGTATGATATGACCCCCCGTTCAGTGAGTAATATACTCAACCTGGGTGGAACGATCTTAAAAACGGCCCGTTGCTTACCTTTCCGTACCGATGAGGGTATGGAGACTGCTTACAAGCATTTAAAGGAGCAAAAAATTGATGCGCTGGTAGTAATTGGCGGTGATGGTACCTTTACAGGCGCCCTTCGTTTCTCAAAAAGATACCCGGATATTGCTGTAATGGGCGTACCGGGCACGATTGATAACGACCTTTACGGATCAACCTATACGCTGGGTTTTGATACAGCAACCAATACGGTTATTGAAGCGATTGACAAGATCCGCGATACCGCAGATGCGCACGACCGCTTGTTTTTTATTGAGGTGATGGGCCGTGACTCTGGAGCAATCGCCTTACGGGCAGGGATATCATGCGGGGCCGAGGCTATTTTATTGCCCGAAAAAACAACCGCTATAGACGACCTGATCGAAAACCTGAAAGCCGGGCAACACAATAAAAAATCATCGAGCATTGTTATTGTTGCCGAAGGCGACAAGCATGGCGGCGCTTATGATATAGCAAGGGTAGTTCAGAAAGAAGTGAAATTTTACGATGTAAAAGTTACTATACTGGGGCACTTGCAGCGCGGGGGCAGCCCCTCGGCATTTGACAGGATTTTAGGCAGCCGTTTAGGTTATGCTGCTGTAAATGCACTCATTGCCGGTGAAACGCAAAAAATGGTGGGTTTGGAAGCTAACCACATTAAAATAACAAGCCTTGAAGAAGCGCTTAATCAACATGAATTTAAATTGGAAGAAGATTTGATGCAGATGGCCGAAATACTATCTATCTAAATAAATGATCGCAGTTGTTTATAGCGGATCTAATTTTGCAGACTGGCGCCTGGCCGACAGGGGAAGAACTATCGCTTCTTTTAAAACCGCCGGTATCAATCCGTATTTTAATGATGAAAAACACATCATTCAACTGTTGAATAAGAACATCAACCTCATCCACCATGCCGAAGAAATAAAGCGTATTTATTTTTTTGGAGCGGGCTCTTTCTCCAATGACCTTAAAAACATTGTGCACAATGCATTCTCGGCTTTTTTCAAATATGGTAAAATAAGCGTTGAGCATGATATTGATGCCGCCGCTATAGCTTGCTGCAAAAATAAGCCGGGCATCGTATGTATTTGTGGAAGCGGATCAAACGCGGCCTGGTACGATGGCAGGAGAGTTAAGCCAAACAACTATGGTCTTGGCTATATATTGGCCGACGAAGGCTCAGGCAATTGGTTGGGAAGAGAATTACTAAAAGGTTTTATGAGCGAGACACTTCCTGAAAATATCAGGGAAAAATTTGAACACCGCTATGATGTGGATCGTAAAACTCTATTAGAGAAAGTTTACAGGCAAAAACAACCGGCGGTATTTTTAAGCTCGTTTACAGAGTTTTACAGCGAAAATATAGAAGATAATTATCTTAAAAGCGTCATAATAAGTGGTTTTACAAAGCTGATAAACACTTATTTGTTACCTTTGTACAAGCTGCACCCGGGAGCTTCTGTAAATTTTGCAGGCTCTGTAGCTGCCAACTTTCAGGATTATCTATATGAGGCTATCGCCGGTACAGACCTTACCATTGCAAATATTATTAAAGAACCTATAAACAATCTATTAACGTATTATTCAAATAAAAATTAAAAATCATGAAAATAGGAATTAACGGTTTTGGCCGTATTGGACGCCTGGCTTTTAGAGCTGCAATTGAAAGACCTGACGTAGAAGTTGTTGGTATTAATGACCTTGTGGAGCCTGATTATATGGCTTACATGCTAAAATACGACTCTACTCATGGACAATTCAAAGGCACTATTGCTGTTGAAGGCGGCAATTTGGTTGTAAACGGTAAAACTATTCGCGTAACTGCCGAAAAAGACCCTGCTAACTTAAAATGGAACGAAGTTGGCGCAGAAGTTGTTATTGAATCAACCGGTTTATTTTTGACCCAGGAAACTGCGCAAAAACATATTGATGCAGGTGCCAAAAAAGTTGTAATGAGCGCCCCTGCAAAAGACGACACCCCTACTTTCGTTATGGGCGTTAATCATTGGGAGCTTAAACCCGGGCAAACTATCGTGTCAAACGCATCATGTACTACCAACTGCCTTGCTCCTATTGCAAAGGTATTGAACGATAAATTTGGCATCGAAGAAGGTTTAATGAGCACTATCCATGCGGTTACTGCTACACAGAAAACTGTTGATGGCCCATCGGCAAAAGACTGGAGAGGCGGTCGTGGCGCTTACCAGAATATCATCCCTTCATCAACTGGCGCTGCAAAAGCGGTTGGCTTAGTTTTACCTGAATTAAAGGGTAAACTAACAGGTATGTCGTTCCGTGTTCCGGTTGCCGACGTTTCAGTGGTTGACTTAACAGTTCGCTTAAAAACACCTGCTACTTATGAGCAAGTTAAAGCAGCTATGAAAGAAGCTTCTGAAGGCGCAATGAAAGGAATTTTGGGTTACACTGAGGACGAAGTAGTATCAGAAGATTTTAAAGGCGATGCACGCACTTCTATTTTTGATGCAAAAGCAGGTATAGCGCTGAATGATAACTTTGTTAAAGTAGTATCATGGTACGATAACGAATGGGGCTATTCAAACAAACTGATCGATTTAGTTCAGGAATTAGGTAAGGTTTAATTATCTTGTTTTTCTAAACAAAAAATGCCGCAATTTAGACTGCGGCATTTTTTGTTTTAAATCAATTTTATTTCCCCACATCCACATCCTTTATAAACCCTATCACCCCGTTCATAAACACCTGCTGGTCATCCCACATGGCTAAATGGCTGCCGTTGGGGCAATACAGGCTTTTGCCGTTTTTTACCTGCGTGCTCATCCATTTCATATAATTGGGGTCCATGGTATCATATTTGGCTCCAACCATTAGTGTGGGGATAGTGATCTCCTTTAGCCTGTTGGTTATATCCCAATGCAGCAGCCTGCCACCTGTTTTGAACTCGCTTGGGCCCTGCATCATTACATATATTTCCTCATTTACATGTTTAAAAGCACGGTTAACCGGATCGGGCCATTCGGGTAGCCGGCATAAATGCTTGTTATAATATTCCTTGATCACGAGCGACTGATAAGTGGTGTCCTTATACATTCCCTTCGCTTCGTAATTTTGCAGCGAATCCACCAATGATTTGCGCATTTGGTTTCTCAGCACCAGGTTATATTTTTCATAAGCCGGGATGCTTGCCATCATATTGCATACAATCAATCCTTTCAGGTTCTTCTGATATTTCAAAGCATATTCCATGGCAAGGATACCGCCCCAGGAGTTACCCAACAGATAAAAATTACTGCTATCCAGGTTCAATGCTTTGCGCACCTGTTCCACTTCTTCCACAAAGCGCGGGGTTGTCCATAAGCTGCTGTCGCGGGGTTGATCACTGTAGTATGAACCTAACTGGTCGTATTCAATCATTTCGAAACCTTCCTTTGGAAAAAAGCTTTCGAAACACTCCATATACTCATGCGTCATGGCCGGGCCTCCATGCAAAAGCAAAACTTTTATTCGCGGGTTATTGCCAAAGCGCTTTGTCCATACTCGGAATTTACCAACTGGAGTTTGTATGCTGACCATTTTAATGCCGGCAACCTGCACACCCGAATCAACGGGCGCAAAATATTCTGCAACGGTTGGGCTGCTTTGCTGCTTACAGGAAAACAGGCAGGCAATTGCTAAAGGGATAAGATATAGGAGCTTTTTCATAACACTAATGTAAATAATTAAAAGTGAAATGGATACAAGCGTGATCGCCCTGCTAGAGTAAACGCATTAAAATCATTTGGGTGCAGCTAATAGGGGTACTTTTATATTCAATATAGGGGGCTCCGATGGAGCCTAAACAATCTAATAACAATCTTTCTATAAACAGGGTGCTCATCCTGAGCATTTTTATGTTTTAACATTATTCATTTAAACTCCATAGGAGTGCCCTGTTTATAGAAAATAACAGATCTCCTGCTTAGGCTCCATTGGAGCCCCCTGAAATTAAGTTAATTTTAATGCGTTTGCCCTGATCGCTCTGCCAAATCACAACAATTTACCTTCGATGAGCATCGCCTTTTCGATCGAGTCATTTTTCAGGTCCATATATTTCAACCGATCGTTGTCTTTGCTATACCCCTCAAAATCTTCCCTGGTAGGAAACGATACCAGGTGCAATTCGTATGGTTTACCAATTGTGGTTTCTATTACGGCATTATATTCAGGGCGCACGCGGTATAACAATACGCCATTATATTTCGCCAATAATGGAAGCACGTACGACTCAAACAAATTGAATTGATCTTCCTTACCCTCTCTAACAAAAATGATCTGTGTGTAATAAAGCATTGCTATGATAAAATTAAAAGTTTACATCATATCCTTATCCTGCTTTTCGCGGTGCACTTTGAAGGCCAGGTAATAAAGCAGTATAATAGGGATCGCATTGACCAAAACGGCACCTGTGCTTATATCGGGATAGCTGGTGACTATTTGATAAATAAGCAATAACAGGGCAACGCTTCCGCCTGCCAGGTATAAATAAAAAAACTTATAGCTCATAAATTTATAGCCTATATGTTCGGGCCTTATTTAACCCGTTTAAATACTACAGCAGCCAAAGGCGGCAGGTCAGCAATAATGGAATGATCCTTACCATGCCAGTGTTCCTTTTCGGCTTTTATCGGTTTTGCATTGCTCATACCGCTTCCCCAGAATTTCTTATCGTCCGAATTAAATATTTCTCCCCATTTACCATCAGCAGGCACACCTACGCGGAAGCCCTGATGAGGATTTGGGGTCATATTCAGAACGATGACCAGGTCATTTTTAGGGTCGTGCCCTTTACGGCCATAGATCAATATGGAATCTTCTGCATTACCCCCATCTATCCATTCAAAGCCGCTTCCTTCAAAGCTTTTTTCGTGCAAGGCGGGTTCTGTTTTATATAAATTATTCAATGTTTTAACCGCAGCCTGTATGCCCTGGTGATTAGGGTATTCCAGTACGTGCCAGTCTAAAGAATGTTGATAATTCCACTCTGTCCCCTGCCCGAATTCGGCACCCATAAACAATAATTTGCTGCCAGGATGGGTAAACATATAGCTGTAAACCAGCCGCAGGTTAGCAAACTGCTGCCATTCATCCCCCGGCATTTTACGCAGCATGGAACCCTTGCCATATACCACCTCATCATGCGAAAAAGGCAGCATAAAGTTTTCGGTAAAGGCATAGATCAAACTAAATGTGATCTGGTTGTGATGATACCTGCGGTATAATGGATCGGTCGAAAAATATTTGATGGTATCGTGCATCCATCCCATCATCCATTTCATACCAAAGCCCAGTCCGCCGGAATATACCGGGCGACTTACCCCGGTAAACGAGGTAGATTCTTCCGCTATAGTTTGGGTATCGGGGAAATTGCTGTAACAGGCTTCGTTAAATTCTTTCAGGAATGATATAGCTTCCAGATTTTCATTGCCACCGTATTGATTTTGCTCCCATTCGCCATGATTACGCGAATAATCGAGGTAAAGCATGGATGCCACGGCATCAACCCGCAAGCCATCAATGTGATAACGTTCGAGCCAGAACAGCGCGTTACTAATCAGGAATGCCCGCACTTCGTTACGGCCGTAGTTAAAAATATAGGACTTCCAGTCGGGGTGAAAGCCTTTGCGTGGATCTGCATGCTCATACAAGTGCGTACCGTCAAATTCATACAGTGCATGTGCATCACCGGGGAAATGCGACGGCACCCAATCCAATATTACCCCAATACCTGCTTTGTGGAAGGTCTCGATCAAATACATCAACTGTTTTGGCGTACCATACCTGCTTGATGCTGCGTAATAGCCGCTCACCTGGTATCCCCAGCTTGGGTAATACGGATGCTCCGCTATAGGCATAAACTCCACGTGGGTAAAGCCCATATCCTTCACATAAGGCACCAATTTAGTAGCCAACTGCTCATAAGTATAAAACTCATCAGGGCTTTCAGGATTTCGTGCCCATGAACCAATATGCACCTCGTAAACAGAGTAGGGCTTATCTAATGAATTGTGCTCGTGGCGGTCCTTCATCCATTTAGTATCAGTCCACTCATAATAAGTATCTGCGATGATGGATGCTGTGCGCGGCGGTTCTTCCCAACGCAAAGCGAACGGGTCGCTTTTTTCCAGATCCTGACCTGTGGAAGATTTAATATAATATTTATAGGTTTCGCCATCACCCACGTTCGGGATAAAACCTTCCCAAATGCCTGAGGCATCCCAACGAACAAACAAGGGGTGCGAGCCGCGATCCCAATAGTTAAAATTCCCTATAACGGATATATATTGTGCATTTGGAGCCCAAACAGCAAAATAAGTACCGATCACCCCATTAACCTCGATCACATGCGAACCGAATTTCTCATACAACTTATAATGCTTGCCTGATTTAAACAGGCCTATATCAAAGTCTGTAAAACGGCTATAAACCTCAACACTGTTTTTGGTGGTACTTATGGGCATGGCTTTTTTATTTGTTGAGCTTGATTTTTTTGCTGGTGCAGTTGTGCTTTTCGCTTTCGTTGCGGCAGGTGCTTTTTTTACGGTCTTAGCTTCGGCAACTGCTTTTTTTGCAGCAGGTTTAGCTTTTTGTACACCGGCATTTTCTTTGGGTGTATCGGTTCCGGTATCGGTTTTCTTTTTTGCCATATCCTATGTGCCTGCAGGCTTTATTAACTGTTAAATTTTTCTATTTCGAACAATACTTGTTGTATGCCCTTTAATGGTATCCTGATCCAATCCGGGCGCCCGTTCAGCTCATACCCCAACTCATATACTGCTTTTTCAAGCAGGTGCAACTGCAATAAAAAGTTAAGTTCGGTTCTGTTCCCAAATATAGCCGATATATCCCCCATTGTTTGCATGTATGAGTCTACATAAGCGTCAGTGATCAGCTTATACCACCTGTCGGCAGCTTTTTGTAAGCGCAAAGGGTCGATATTTTTGGTTTCGTCGCTAAAATATAGCTTGGAACAAACCGCGTAATGGAAGGAGCGTATCATACCGGCAACATCCTTTAGCGGGGAATGTTTTATTTTACGGTCGGTAATGGAGCTTTCCGGCTCACCTTCAAAATCGATGATGAGGTAATCTGTGCCCGTAAAGAGTACCTGTCCTAAGTGGTAATCGCCATGTATTCGTATCCGGGATGATCTTAATTCATTGCTGGCGATCTTCTCAAAAAAAAGTTTGATGATCTCTTCGCTTTTTATAAAATCATCGGCCAGGTCTTTCACATTTTTATCCAGCCGGGAATAATTTTCCTTTAATAAGGTGATGCGTTTATTCAATAATTTGGAGAGGCTCCCTTGCAGCCATTGCACGTATTCTGGGTTGTATTTTTCGGGCTTAAATGCCTCATTTTCTTTGTCAGACAGTAAAGCCAGGTGCATCTCAGCTGTGCGCCTGCCCAGCAGCTCCACTTTTTCAAATACCATATCGTGGATACTGAAATGCTTATCAACAAACATGAAGAGGAAATCGTTTAGATCATCGCCCGTTGCTACCCAGCTATCCGATTTGCTGGCTACTTTTTGCATCATCAGCCCCAATGTTACCGGTGGAGTATTGGGCCGCTCATAGATCAAGCTGCCGCAATAGGAAGGTATGTTTTTAAAGCTGCCTGTTTCAGTTAAAAACTGCAACATTTCAACCTCGGGATTGATCTCGCGAAAAAGCTTGCGATATAGCTTAAAGAAATATTTATTGCCAAATATAAGTGATGAATTGCTTTGCTCCAGGTCGGGGATCACACACAGATAGCCCATATCCTCATCGGTAGCAGCCAGGCCCTTGCCTCTGTGATAGTTTAAGGCGCCATTTTCCTGTTTGGTAGAAGCGTTATCCCATATATTTTTAAACAGCTCTGTCTGGAAACGAAAGTCATATATCGCATCGATCAGCCAGCCTGGCTTTCCATCAACGGTAGCTTTAACAATAAACGCCTTGGGGTTGATATGGCCTATCAGATCATAATCATCCGGCAGGAAAGAAACCGGCATGGCATACTTTTCTTCATCGCCATAAGTATAACCAATGTGCAATATGACCAGGTAAGCTAAACCGCCATCAATAGGCATAGATAGCAGTTGCTGTACCTTTAAGAATTTGATCATGCGCGCTTTGCCTGCAAACCAGCGGCATTTGCGCATGTATTCGTAAAATACATTCTCCTCAAGCCAGGCTATCGCTTTTTTGTCCAGGGCAAATTCCGTCCAGGGCTTATTCAGCGATAGCGAATCTGTTTTCCCGATAACCCCTGCTTTACCCATTTCTTATTTTTACAATTCAATACTTAGTAAATGTGCCGGCAACTCACCCGGATCTAATTCAACATAGTTCCATTCGTGGTTCCAGGTAAAACTTCTGCCTGTTAAAATATCAAATACCGTAAAATCCTGTCCCGGATAAATACCCATTTCGTACAGTGGTGTACGTACATGGCCAAATTGTTTGTTATAGGGGTCGAGGTTTACAATACATAAAATATGATTGTCGCCTGTTCTTTTGTAGTAGGCAAGCATCTGATCATTATCAATATCACAAAAACTGATATTATTGGTGACTTGCAGGGCCGGATTTCCCTTACGCGCTGCATTTACCTTGGTGATCACTTCAGTCAATTTATTGCGCTTGCTCCAATCCCAGTGCTGCACCTCATATTTTTCAGAGTTCAGATATTCTTCTTTGCCGGGGTAAGGTTCACGATACATCATTTCATATACCGGGCCGAATATGCCGTAATTGGATGATAAGGTTGCTGCCATGAAATAACGGGCGATAAAAGCGGCCTCAGTGCTATTTTGCAGCGAATACGGGTTGATATCATGCGTATTGGGCCAGAAATTCGGACGAAAATAATCCTTCATTTCTGATTGCGTCAATTCGTTAATATATTCCGTCAATTCGTGCTTACTGTTACGCCAAACGTAGTAAGTATAAGATTGTGTATAACCCAATTTGGCCAATTGCTGCATTACCTTTGGTTTGGTGAAAGCTTCGGAAAGGAAAATGGTACCTGGATATTTCTTCTGCACTTCGGCGATACACCACTCCCAAAAGTTAAACGATTTGGTATGCGGGTTATCCACCCTGAAAATACGGATACCCTGCTCGCACCAGTAATCCAGGATGCTTTTTAATTCCTTCCAGAGGTTTTGCCAGTCATCATTTTCAAAATTGATGGGCAATATATCCTGGTATTTTTTGGGAGGATTTTCAGCGTACTGCACTGTTCCGTCGGGCCTCCATTTAAACCATTTGGGGTGTTCTTTAACATAAGGATGATCGGGCGAGCATTGTATCGCGAAATCCAGCGCTACTTCCAATCCATGTGCTGCCGCTTCTTTTACCAGGTGCTTAAAATCTTCCAGCGTTCCCAGGTCTTTTAAAATAGCCTTATGGCCGCCGTCTTTTGAACCGATGGCATACGGAACTCCATCGTCGCCCGGCAAAGCATTCACCGTATTGTTTTTACCTTTTCTGAATGTTTGGCCGATAGGATGTATCGGCGGGAAATAGAGCACATCAAAACCCATTTCGGCTATGCGTGGCAGTAATGCTTCACAATCCTTAAAAGTACCGTGTTTACCTGCTTTGGGTGATGCTGATCGCGGGAAAAAACAATACCAGCTGCTAAAACCAGCCTTTTCTCTTTCCACATATACTTTTAGCTCGCGGGAGTAGGTGGTTGCGTTATCTAAGTTTGGATACGAATCGATAAAATGATGCATATCCTTACCAAAAACCTCCTTTACCGCCTGTTCATACTTAGTTTTATCACGCAACAATGCGATAAGGGCGCTAATTTTCTTCTGATCGGCTTTACTTGCTATATTGAGCATATGTTCCAACAAATCAGCACCGATCAATAATTCAACATCCATTTGCTGGGCATCCTGGTACTTTTTTATAAAGCCATGATGCCAGGTTAAGGCGTGGTCGACCCAACCCGTTACTGTATATTGGTAAAATCCTGTTTTGGGAAGATCAAAAGATGCCTGCCAACGGTCGTTGTTGCTATGGTGCATCGGGACGAACGACCAGTTTTTTTCGTTCTCGTGCTTGTATAACAGCCTGGCGCCTACATGATCGTGCCCATCGGCGAATACATCCGCTTCGACTTTAAGAGTATCACCGGTAATTTTTTTTATATAAAATCTCCCGGCGTCAATTTCAGGCGTTACGTGTTCAACAACAGCCCGTTGCAAGCCCTGCTCATTCATTTGGTCAGAAAAAAATATCGGTTCGGTTAATAATTGGTTTATCCTATAATTATTCCTGGTTACTTAATGCGCAACCAGGAAATCGTATCTGTATCTTAACTTATTACCAGTTGTGTAAAATTCTTTCTCAGCTTTAATTGCAGCGACCCATCCATATCAAAAGAAAAATCCCTCACCTCCGTATTGTCAGCTATGATTCGTTTTGCCGTAAAAGGCAACCCTACAATATTGAAATGATAGTTTTCATATCTCGGCGTATATAAGCCTTCCATACTTTGCTGTATGGTTAATTTGCTATCCTTGCCCCTTACCACAAATTTCTTTTCGAGGTAAATATCCTGCTCATAAGCAAAGGTTTCGCCATAATCTTCAAACAGGAATGAGTTTGCTTCAATATCACTGTAATATACATTCAGCTTCACTTCATCCACCTCTTTCTCACCCACATACTGCATAACAGGATATTCGGGTATCACTGAGCCCGCCTTTACAAATATAGGCATGGTATCCAACGGGGTAAGTACAACTACTTCTTTGCCACCATCCACTAATTCGTGGTTCCAGAAATTATACCATTTGCCTTTAGGCAGATAAACGCGGCGACTTTTTTGTCCCGGCTCTAATACAGGGCATATTAGTATCTTATCACCATAGGTAAATTCGTCCTGCCTGAAATGGTTACTCAGTTCATCCTGTTCCTGTAATACAACTGGTCTCAGGATAGGGAATCCATAACGGTGATGTTCCCAGAAAGCCGAATATAAATAAGGCAACAAGCGGTAGCGCAGTTCAATAAATTTACGGTTGATAGAAGTAAATGGCTCGCCGAAACTCCATGGTTCACGCTCCTTGGTATCACCTGCGGAGTGTGCGCGCATAAATGGCGAAAATGTGCCCATTTGTATCCAGCGGGTAAATAGTTCGCCATCAGGCTCACCGCTAAAACCGCCTATATCTGTACCACAAAATGATATACCCGACACCGACAAACGCTGGCATTGGATATTACCCAATTTCAAATGCTCCCACGAAGCTACGTTATCCCCGGTCCAAACTGAGGAATAGCGCTGTACACCCGAATAACCTGCCCTTGTGATGGTGAACGGGCGTTTATTCTTCATCAGTTTGCGCATACCTTCGTAGGTGGCACGTACCATTTGCATGCCATACACATTGTGTGCCTTGCGGTGCGAGCCGCGATGTCCGTCATACTGGTGACGCACATCATCCGGGAAAGTACCATTGCCAAATACGGCGGGTTCGTTCATATCATTCCACACACCAGCCACACCCAATTGTACTAATTCGTCAAACAAACCGCCCCACCATTCCCTTACCTCGGGGTTTGTAAAATCAGGGAACTGGCAACGACCAGGCCACACATGCCCTTCCATAAAGTAATCATCACAGCGGCGGCAAAAATATTTTTTCTCTTTACCCTCTTTAAATACGGCGTAATTATCGTCCACACGTATTCCGGGGTCAATGATCACAACCGTTTTAAAACCCTGGTCTGTAAGCTCCTTGATCATTTTTTTAGGATCGGGAAAATACTTGCGATTCCAGGTAAAACAGCGGTAGCCGTCCATATAGTCAATATCCAGGTAGATGCCATCGCAAGGGATCTTTTTCTCACGAAAGTTTTTGGTGATCATCTTCACCTTCGATTCGGGATAGTAACTCCACCTGCATTGGTGATAACCCAGCGCCCAAAGCGGCGGCATAGGATGCGTACCGGTTAAAATATGATAGCGTTTCACCACGTCCATCATGTGCGGACCGTGGATATAATAGTATTGCAATTCGCCCCCATCGGCCCAAAAACTTGATTTGGTAGGATCTTCTGCGCCAAAATCAAACTCGGCTTTAAAAGTATTATCGAAGAAAATGCCGTGCGCTATCCCTTCATTCAAACTGATATAAAATGGGATGCTTCGATATAAAGGGTCCTGGTTCCATGCAAATGAGTAGGCATCTGTGTTCCAGTTTGTTAGTCTTTTCCCGCGCAGGTTAAATTCGGTAGGTTTATCGCCCATACCAAAAAAACTCTCCTCTTTATGACATTCTTTAGTGCAATAAACGTAATAGCCTCCAAACTTCACGTTCTCTTCCCAATGCATAGGAACAGCATCTGATGAGGTTAGAAAATTCTGATTATCAGAAAATGATATAAAGAAATCTTTTTTGCGGACGTGGCAGTTTACAATATTGGTAGATACCACATATTCATTTTCATCCTCATGCAAACCAAAAACGGATACTTTATTCTCCAGTTTTGGTACCGCGTATGAAAATTCATCTAAAAAAACACTGTGAGGGGCCAGTCTTACCCTTATAATTTCGTCAGTAACAACAGTAACTTCTACCCTGGCGTCGCCATCAGTAAAAAAGAATTTGTTACCTTTTTGCTCGGCGCCAATAGGCATACCAAGATATTTTTTCACGATGGGTTTGATCCCCGCCGCAGGATTATTTATATGATGAAATTCTTCCTCTACTTCTATCAGCTTTCCCGGTAACAATTCAGGGTTTAATATATTCTTATCTTCCATTCAAATTTTATTCGTCTCTTCTACAAATATGTTAGTTGTGTATCTTTTACGCAATATAAGAATTGGAGTTTATAAAAGTTGAATTAAAGTTCAATTAATAAGTGTATTGTTGACAACTTAATTATTCGTGCTCATCAACTAACAATGCTAACAATGCCGCTACTATCATCAGGCAACCACCCATTTCGACCGCAAGCAAACGATTATTATTCAACACATGCGACATAAGCCAGCCAAAACATAAAGATGCCAGGATCTCGGGGAGTACAATAAAGAAATTAAAGATGCCCATGTAGATGCCCACCTTATTCTCGGGCAAACAGCCTCCAAGCATGGCATAAGGCATTGATAGTATGCTGGCCCATGCAATACCTACTCCTGTCATTGAAGCATATAGCATATAAGGGTTATGAATAAATCCTACAGATATTAAACCTGCAGCACCACAAAATAGGCATATCATGTGTGTGTATTTACGACCCAATTTCCCGGCGATCCATGGCAGGAACAATAATGCAAAAACAAAAGTTACTAAATTGTAGTAGGACAATGTTAAACCGGCAAACTCAACACCCTTTGTGTATAATGGGTCTGTTTGGCTAACAGCGCCAAACACATTCCTTGCAACTGCAGGTGAATAATAAAACCACATTAAAAACAATCCGGGCCAGGTAAAAAACTGCATCAAAGCAAGTTTTCGCATCCTTACCGGCATAGTGGCAATTGAATGAAATATTTCTTTTGCACCAGCGCCAAAACCTTTTTTGGATTCCCGTGCTTTCTGGCGTTCACTAATATCAGCGGGCGGATACTCGGTACTTGTTACTACAGTATAAACCACCGCGGCTATGAATGCAAATGCACCGATATAGAAAGAATAACGAACGGTAGCAGGAATAGTACCAGAAACGTGGCTATTGGTCACATGAAACCCGTGTGCCATCATCCAGGGTAGAAACCAATTTGCCATCATCCATGGTAATGCTGATGCTATGATAGAACCTAAACCTATAAAAACACTTTGCATGGCGAAGCCTCTTGTACGCTGATCATCAGGCAGTTTGTCAGTAACAAATGCACGAAATGGCTCCATGCTCACGTTGATAGAGGTATCCATTATCCACAATAGTCCTGCTGCCATCCATAAAGTTGAAGACATTGGCATAAAAATCAATGCAATTGAACTTATAATTGCACCCACCAAAAAGTATGGGCGACGACGGCCTAAGGTTTTGTGCCAGGTATGATCGCTCATATAACCAACAATAGGCTGCACTAATAATCCTGTTAATGGAGCAGCTAAAAACAACATCGGAATTTTATCGGGTTTAGCGCCAAGGTATTCATAAATAGCACCCATGTTTGCCATTTGCAATGCCCAGCCAAACTGGATGCCTAAAAAGCCGAAGCTCATATTCCATATTTGCCAAAAACTTAGTCTTGGTTTGTGGGTCATGCTTACTGTTGTCATAATTTATAAATAGTTTAATTGGTTCTATCAAAATTCAAGCAGCACCCCGCTTGATGCCGGCAAAGTAATACTCACTCCCCCCGCGATATTATCACTACTATATTTCGTTCCGCTTAGCAGATCATTAAATTGCACGTTCCCATTCAAATGCAACTCGGTTAACAGATCGGCGGGAAGCTTTATCTGTAGTTTTCGCTCGTCGCGGTTAAAATTGGTTATCACTAATATACGTTGTTTATCAGTAAAGCGGACATAAGCATAAATACGCTCATTAAATCCGCTTTGGTTGTTCTGATTGGCCAGCATTATTTCCCAAAACCTGCCCTTCCTGATCGCTTCTTTCTGATGAACGATATTTAATAGCGTGCTATAAAAATTACGCAGGTTCTTTTCACTATCGGATAACTGCCCGCCGTCCATTTTGCCGTTATTCAGCCATTTTTGATGTTCGGGGACACCCCAGTAGTCAAATATGCTGGTGCGGCCGTCATTATCGCCAAAACCTTCCAGGCCTGCACCCGGCTCACCAACCTCTTGTCCAAAATAAACCATTACAGGGCCGGTATTCAGCGTAGCCGAAACGATCATGCCCGGAATAGCCAGCCAGGGATTACCCGCAAATCCGGGCGAAGCAATGCGCTGCTCATCATGGTTTTCCATAAAGCGCAACATATGCCCGTCAATAAACTTGCAATCCGTATTCCATACTTTATTGATATCCCAGGTTGTTGCTTTGGGATCGTTGGTAGTTAATCGCCTGATGGCATCATATAAACCTACTTTATCATACAAATAATCAAATTTACCATTGAAGATATAGTCATGATACTTACTGATATCATAAGCCTCACCAATAAAGATCAGTTGCGGATGTTCTGCTTTCAATTTAGGGATCACCCAACCCCAAAACTCAAAAGGCACCATCTCCACCATATCGCAGCGGAAACCATCTATCCCTTTTTCACTCCAGTAATGTAAAATATCATAAACCTTATTCCACACCGGGGGGATTGGATCAAAATGTTTTTGGCGACCATTTTGGTAATCCACCCCATAATTGAGCTTTACAGTTTCGAACCAGTCGCCAATAGCCGGGGTTGCGCTGAATACATCATTCCCGGTTGCTTTAGCAGGATTTTCGTCAAATTTGCCATCCTTCAACGGACTTTTAAATCCATCACCTCCGGGGTTATATCCCGGTGGGACAACAAACGCCTTACCCGGAGTATAGTAAAAATCATTTTTAGGATCGAAGGCTTTGCTTTTATCATCATCTTGCCCAAAATCATGCACACCGGCAGGCTTAACGTCCGAGTTATAGGTGCGGGCCACATGGTTTGGCACCAGGTCCATCAATACTTTTAAACCATTTTGATGGGTGCGTTGAATTAATGCTTCATATTCACCCATCCTGTTTTTTACATCAACAGCCAGGTCGGGATCAACATCATAATAGTCTTTTATAGCGTATGGCGATCCTGCACGGCCTTTCACTACATCCGGATCATCTACTTTGATACCGAATTTGGAATAATCCGTCATGGTAGCATGTTCTATCACCCCGGTGAACCAAACGTGCGTAAAGCCCATTTTTTTTATTTCCTGCAGGGCCTTATCATTAATATCATTGAATTTGCCCACACCGTTTTCTTCAATGGAGCCATAGGTTTTATTTACCTGTTTGGTGTTTCCATACAAACGGGGCAGCAGTTGGTAGATGATCAGCTTATTATCAGCTTGGGATGATTCCATTTTGACGTGTTTCTTTGGAGTTCTTACCTGCGAAAATACAATAAGCGGCATCAATGACGCCGCTATGAAACAGATAAAAACTTTAATTTTTTTCATGCTTAAATTGGCTAAAGCCTTTTATGCTTCAACCAGCAACTCGTTATTGGCTTTTACCAGCTGCTGCTTACCGTAAATTAACACGGCAACCTCGTTGCCCGACAGGTTTTTGATCTGCACGCCATCCTTACTCACTTTGATATTCAGTAATGCGCCTCTGAACACGATATGGAACGAGAACGATTGCCATTTACCGGGAAGGAAAGGCTGGAACGATAATTTCCCATCGCATACACGCATACCACCAAAACCTTCCACAACCGACATCCAGGTACCGGCCATTGAAGTAATATGACAGCCATCCTCAGTATCGTTGTTATAATCGTCCAGGTCAAGCCGCGAGGTGCGTAGGTAAAACTCGTAAGCACGATCCTCATCCCCTAATTTTGCAGCTATAATGGCGTGCACGCATGGCGATAATGACGACTCATGCACCGTGCGCGGCTCATAAAAATCGTAATTGCGACGGATGGTTTCCAGGTCGTACTGATCTTCAAAAAAGTATATCCCCTGCAACACATCAGCCTGTTTGATATAGCAGGAACGTAATATTCTGTCCCAGCTCCATTTTTGGTTGATGGGTCGTTCGCTTGCAGGCAGGTCTTTTACCAATATCTGTTCTTTATCCAGGTAGCCATCCTGCTGTAAAAATACCCGGCGGGTTTCATCATAAGGGTAATACATCTTTTCGATAATATCACGGAAACGTGCGGTTTCCTTTTCTTGATCGAAATTTATTTTGTTTATCAGTGCATTATATTTTGATGGATCTTCAGCCTGCACTTTTTCGGTTACATCCATCGCATACTGCATACACCAGGTGGCTATAGTGCTGGTGTACCAGTTATTATTAACGTTGTTCTCATACTCATTAGGCCCGGTTACGCCCAACATCACATACTGTTGCTTATCATCAGACCAGGTAATTCTTTGTGACCAAAAACGGGCGATAGCGATCAATACTTCCAAACCATAATCAGCTAAATACTGCTCATCGCCGGTATAACGAACATAATCAAATATTGCATGGGCAATTGCACCGTTGCGGTGTATCTCCTCAAAAGTAATTTCCCATTCATTGTGGCACTCGGTACCATCCATGGTCACCATCGGATACAATGCCGCGCCATCCTTGAAGCCAAGCAATTTGGCATTATCAATAGCTTTGCCTAATTGTTTGTAACGGTACAACAATAAGTTGCGGGTTACTTTAGGGTCGGCAGTAGCCAGGTAAAACGGTACGCAATAAGCTTCCGTATCCCAATAGGTTGAGCCCCCGTATTTTTCACCGGTAAAGCCTTTAGGACCGATATTCAAACGATCGTCCTCGCCGGTATAAGTTTGATTGAGTTGGAATATGTTAAAACGTATCCCTTGCTGTGCAGATGCATCGCCCTCAATAATGATATCGTTATGCTTCCACTTTTCATTCCAGGCCGCGGCTTGTTCTTCCAGCATGGTTTTAAAACCTTTCTCACTGATATGCAGCAGGGTAGCTTTCAGGTTATCTTCCAGTTCCGCAGCAGCATAATTTTGTGACGACAGGTTAGCGGCGTATTTATAAATGGTGATAGTTTGGCCTTCTTCTGCGTTAAGTTCAGTTTTTAAAGCAACATATTTATCTTTTTCGATAGACTGAGCTTGGAGCGGAACTGGCTGTCCGTTTTGTTCTATTGCTATCTTCATACCGGTAGCTACCTCAAAACCAGTTTTTTTGGTGCGTAGTTGCACAAAAGCGCCTTCTTCCCAGGTTTCTTTTTTTACTTCGTCCCAAAACTTCTCGTCATAGTTAGAATCTTTATTCACCACATCGCCATCGATGAAAGGTGTGATAGCGATTTGACCGCTAAAATTTAATGGGGTGATAGAATAGCTTATCGCTCCTGTTTCATCATCAGCTATGCTGCAAAAACGGGTGGTTTCTACCTTTACTTCTTTCCCCTTAGCTGTTTTTGCGATGAAAATCCTTTTCAAGTAGCCTTCCTTCATATTCAGCTCACGCCTGAAATCCTTTACCTCGCATTTGGCAAGGTCAAGCTGTTCACCTTCAATTAAAATATCAATACCTATCCAGTTAGCGGCATTAATTACTTTGGCGAAGTATTCGGGGTAACCATTCTTCCACCAGCCAACACGAGTTTTGTCAGGATAATATACACCTGCAACATAATTTCCCGAAAGTGTTTCGCCGCTGTATGCTTCTTCAAAATTGGCACGCTGGCCCATTCTGCCATTCCCCAGGCTAAAAATACTTTCTGATATGGTATTATAATTCGGATCAAACCCTTCTTCTATAATTTTCCACTCATCAACTTTGATATAGTCCTTCATGTATTATTGTGATAGCCCCCTAACCCCCTGAAGGGGGAATGTTAGAGGATGTTTATTTACTTATTAATTATTAATATCATCCCTTCTTCAGAGGGCATATAATTTTTTCAAACTCATTTCATTCAATCCGCTTACCACCAGGTTCGCCTCGTACAAAACTTTAGGCGAGCCAATGCCTACCGCTTTCATCCCCCCTGCTATAGCAGCTTCAACACCTGCAATAGCATCTTCAAACACCACGCAGTTTTCGGGGGCCTCATGCAATCCTTCAGCGCCTTTTAAAAACACCTCGGGGTCTGGTTTGGGTTTACTTACCTTATTCCCATCGATCACCACATCAAACAAATGCGCTATGCCGGTTTTCTCCAGTATCATGCCCGAATTTTTACTTGCCGAGCCCAATGCCGTCTTTAATCCGGCGCTGATGCACAATTCTAAAAATTCCTTAGCACCGGGCAATACCTCAGCCGGCGTCATTTTGCTGATCATATCCACATACCAGGTATTTTTCCGTGTCGCCAGTTCTTCCTTTTCAGCATCAGTTTTAGTAATGCCTCCCCATTGCAATATCAACTCCAATGAACGTGTGCGGCTTACACCCTTTAGTTTTTCGTTATCTTCTTCGGTAAAATCAAACCCCAGTTCGTTCGCCAATCGTTTCCATGCCTTGTAGTGATATACCGCAGTATCAACGATCACCCCGTCAAGGTCAAAAATGCAAGCTTTTATAGTACTCATTCCTTTTTTATACGCAGATCGGGTGTAAAAAACACACCGGTTTGCCAATCACTAAATATATTATTAATGGGTATTATTTGGTAATAATTCTAAAACTAAAGTTCCTTTTGCCGGAATAGTCAATTTTGACAGATCCACCGCCTGGTCACTTATTATATTCCTGGCCTTTAATACCCCATTAATACGTTCGGCATACCTTTCAGTTGTAATGCTTTGTTCCTTTTCAGTGCTGTTATAAACCACCATTACCGTTTTCTGCTCATCATACCTGAAATACACATAAATACCTTTTTCTGGTATAAACTGCATCAGTTTACCGGTTTGCAAAGCAGGGGTATTTTTGCGGTAATTGGCCAATGTGCGCACGTAATTAAAAGCATCGTTTTCTTTATCCGTTCTTCCGGCGGCGGTAAATTTATTGCTTTTATCACCAGGCCAGCCACCGGGAAAATCCTCACGCACCAAACCATCCGGGTTCGAGAAATTTTTCATTAGTATCTCATCGCCATAGTACATTTGCGGCACTCCCCGCATGGTCATCAGCATAGCCATACCCGATTTGTATTTGGTGATATCCTCACCTACTACTGACAGGAAGCGACTCATATCATGGTTATCCAGGAAAATAGTATTCTTTGTAGCATCCTTATATAAAAAGTCCTGCGCCATAACGGAATATAAGCGGTTCACACCTTCTGTCCAGCCTTCTTTGGCATTCAGCGCATCATAAACCGCTTCTTTCCACACACCATCGGTAACTCCCGGCAAATGCGTATCAAATCCCCGGTTTACGGTGTTGCCTTCGGTAAAAAATGCCTGGTTGGCAGCCGACCAGACCAGTGTTTCGCCAAATATGGATAAGTGCGGGAACTCAGTCCGAACATCTACAGCCCATTTGGCCATATATTCGGCGTCATTATAAGGGTAAGTATCCAAACGAAAACCATCAACACCTGAATATTCCGCCCACCAGATATGGTTCTGGGTTAGGAAATTCTCAACATACGGGTTATTCTCGTTCATATCTGCCATCCTGTGATCAAACCAGCCATCAAGTATCTGCTTACGGTCGGCAGTCGAAGCATGGGGGTCCATCACCGCTGCATCACGGAAGTTTGATTTTGTATATTTTGGCCATTGATGCACCCAGCTTTTCATGGGCATATCGCTTATGGTATAACCTTCTGTACCTGCATGGTTATGTACCAGGTCCATTACAACTTTTAGGCCCATAGAATGGCATTTTTCTACAAATTTCTTGTACAATTCATTGGTGCCATAACGCGGATCGATCTTATAATGATCGGTAACTGCGTAGCCGTGATAAGAAGCACTGGGTTCATCATTTTCAATTGCCGGGGTAAGCCAAATGGCCGTAACCCCCAGGTCTTTCAAATAATCAAGATGATCCATTACTCCCTGAATATCTCCGCCATGGCGGCTAAACATTTTGCTGCGGTTAATCCCGGTCTCGCGCATACCGGTTACCGAATCATTTTTGGGATCACCGTTTGCGAAGCGGTCAGGCATCAAAAGATAGATCAGGTCTTTGTCCGTCACACCCTGTACCCTGCCCGGCGAGCGGTCGCGTTTTTTAAGAAAATAATGATAAGTTAAAGTCTTTTCTCCCGCTTTAATAAAATTTATCGGGAACGTTCCCGGTGATGCGGCAGAAAAAACGCGCAGATCGATGAATAAATAATTAGGATTTTCAACTTTATGCACTGCAACTAACTTCACTCCGGGGTAGTTTAATTCCACTTTTCGGGCTGAAATATTGTTGCCGTGAACGATCAGTTGCAGGTTCGGATTGCTCATCCCTACCCACCAAAACATGGGCTCTACGCGCTCCAGGGCAGGAATTTGGGCCGTTACCCCCAACCCCATCAGGAGACAGCCAACTGTAAAAAATAAAGATTTTTTCATACCAGGTTTCTTCAGGAAAATAATTGGACGGTCGTCAAAAATCATTCGCAACCGCGTTTCAAATTTAATATAAAAATGATTTATTGTATGAAAAAGTGAAAATGTTTTGAGGGCACGGCGCGGGGCGGTTGGTGGGTGGCTGATTAAGTTTTTTAAATCAAAAAAATACTTCATATATTTGCTATACTAATTATTAGTATGACAAGTAAAAAATTTGATAGCTATTCCTACCTGCTCGACCGTACCGCCCGGCGGGTAAAACAATATGCGCAACAAAAATTTGCAGCCGGTAATTTCAATATCACTGTTGACCAATGGCTGATATTGAAGAACCTGGATAACGATCGCTATCTGAAACAAACGGAACTGGCTGAATTAACCGGGAAGGACACCCCTACTTTAACCCGGATAGTTGACCTGTTGTGCAAAAAGGGGTTAACCGAGCGTGTGATCCATAAAACAGACCGGCGCAGCTTTACGGTGCATTTAACTGAAAGCGGCAAGCAACTATTGAAAGAACTATCACCGGGGGTTGATGATATACGAATGAAAGCCTGGGAAGGACTAAGCGAAGCTGATTACGATGAGTTAAAAAAGATCTTAAATAAGATCTACCAAAACCTTGAATTGTGAATTTAATTTAACAACAATATGATAACCACTGATATAGGCATTATTGGCGCCGGACCGGCCGGGCTCTTTGCTGTTTTTGAAGCCGGACTATTAAAAATGCATTGCCATTTAATTGACTCCCTGCCGCAAGTGGGTGGCCAGTTATCCGAAATATATCCGCAAAAACCCATATATGATATACCCGGTTATCCTGCAATTAATGCGCAGGAACTGGCTGATAAGTTAATGGAGCAAATAGCGCCTTTTCATCCTGGATTTACTTTGGGCGAACGTGTGGAAACGCTGGAAAAGCTGCCTGACGGAACTTGGCTGATAGGCACCAGCGAAGGAACTGAAATTAATTGCAAAGCCGTAGTAATTGCGGGGGGCCTGGGATGCTTCGAACCCCGCAAACCTGAAGTTGACCGACTGTTAGAATTTGAAGGCAAAGGAGTTACTTATGCCGTAAGAAATCCTGAGCAATTCAGGGGCAGGCATGTAGTGCTGGCAGGCGGCGGCGATTCGGCGCTGGACTGGACCATTTTCCTGGCAGATATTGCTGAAAGGGTAACGTTGGTACACCGTGGCGATACTTTTCGTGGCGCGCCAGATGCGGCGGAAAAGGTTTTTGAGCTGGCCAAGATCGGCAAGATCGACCTACACCTTAAAACAAGGGTTATTTCATTAGATGGTGCAGGTCACCTGGAGGCGCTTACCCTTTTCGGCACGGATGGCAAATTTGTTATTAATGCCGAACACTTTGTGCCACTGTTCGGACTAAGCCCCAAATTAGGCCCGATAGAAAACTGGGGGCTAAATATCGACAAATCGGCTATAGAAGTAAACACGACCGATTACAGCACCAACATTGAAGGGATATATGCCATAGGCGATATCAATACCTATCCGGGCAAGCTTAAGCTGATACTCTGTGGTTTTCATGAAGCTGCGCTAATGGCACAAAGCGCTTTCAAATATGTATATCCTGACCAAAGGCTGAGCTTTAAATACACCACCGTTTACGGTATAACTGAATTGCAGCCATGATCAATTTTATAGTTGAGGATCGCGATGGTCGCAAAGCACCATTATCGATCCCCGAAGGTATCAGCCTGAATTTGATGGAGGTACTAAAAGCATCTGATTATGATATCATGGCCACCTGCGGCGGAATGGCGCTTTGCGCGACCTGCATGGTGCAGGTGCTGGCCGGTGCCGAACAATTATCATCCCCGCACGACCAGGAACTGGATATGCTGGATACCATGCCATCAAGCGATGATAAAAGTCGCCTATCGTGCCAGATCGCAGTTAACGAGCAATTGGAGGGGTGTGTTTTTAAGATCGCGGGATAAAATATTTGAATGAAATAGGTAAAATGTTTATTCTTACATCATATAGCAAACACATCACCGCATATGGATATTACGCTAAAGCCCATAGCCACTATCAGCAACAAAAGAGATAAACCTACCGATGATTTTTGGGGCGATACGATCTCTGAGATCACCTTACTGTCACATATACCCGAAGAAGCTTTGAATGGCATCGAAGGCTTTTCCCATCTCGAGATCATTTATTATTTTGATAAGGTGGATCAAAACAAGATCGTCTTTTCGGGCAGACCACGCGGAAACCCTGAGTGGCCCGAAATGGGTATTTTTTGTCAGCGAAAAAAAGACAGGCCCAACCAACTTGGCCTTTGCACTGTTGAGCTAATTGAACATACCGGGCGCAGCATCAAAGTAAAATATCTTGATGCGATAGATGGCACGCCTGTACTTGATATTAAGCCTGTATTTAAGGAATTTGGCGTAAAAAAAGCAATTCAGCAGCCCAACTGGGCTACTGAATTGATGAAGGATTATTGGTTGTAGTAAAATTAAAATCCTTTTGTTTTGCTTCACTACGTTCAAGAATGACAATTAAGTTTTACACCAGCACACCACCCCCATCAACTACGATCACCTGCCCGGTAGTATAATTGCCATGCATCAGGTATAAATAAGCCTCAGCTATATCTTCGGCCTCGCCTACCCTGCCTGTAAGTAATTTGCTGCTGATATCGGTAAACAGCGCTTCTTTGTCAGCTTCGGGCATGTTGCTCCATAGGTCTGTGTTAACTACTCCGGGACAAACTGCATTCACACGGATGGGCGCCAGTTCCACCGCCAGGGCTCGGGTCAAGGCATCAACTGCGCCGGTAATACTGGCTGCTACCGTCCAGCCG
>JABDFM010000030.1:213-36171 GCA_013286565.1 Bacteroidota bacterium | reverse complement strand
GCATACTGGCCAAGCAACCCTTTCTTTTCCACCAGGTTAAGCCATCCATGCCCGGCTAATAAAAGAAACACTACTACCCGCAAGCAGGTAGTTGCTGCATCCAGTGTTTTTTCATCTGTAAGCGTAGTAGGGTTAACCTTCGCGAATAATCCTTTGCTGTTTTTATTGCCAATACCGCATAGTATTAACAGGGTTAAAGGCGCACCGAAATTACCGGCGCGTTCAATAAACTCGGCAAATGGTTCACCAGATAACGGACGACATAAAGCGGTAATTGCGCCCCATATTACCAGCCATAGCAAGATGGCACGTGTAGGATAGATCAATAATGATATGCCCATCAAAATATCCACTGTACCCAAAAAAGGCATCAGGTGATAGGCCATATCATGCCCTATACCAAACACGGCGAAGTAATTGCACCATATTTGTTTGGTGATGATACCAAAAGTGCCATGCCCTATAAAGCACATTGCCGAAGCAAAGCGTAGCGTGTAATGTATTTTGTTATTGATCTGTAACATGATATCTATTTTCTATTAATTCCCTGAATCTGCGCCATCAGCTTTGGCCCTGTTCACCGCATACTGGCCTACTTCATTACCAGTTGTAAGGCCCACGTTAATATCCTGCCGGGTATGTATCCCGCCTACTAATCTTGATAGTGCTGCCTGGTTGGCCATATCGGTAAACTTGGAACCCCTATCCGGCAGCAGATAAGTTAAAAATGTAGCAGCTGCACCGCTAAAATTTGAATGGCCTGAACTGTAGGCAGGAAAATTAGGCACACCTGTCAAAGTTTTGATCGCATCGTCCACTTGCGAAGGCCGCGGGTTAAAATAAGCGTATTTGGTATCCCAACATACAATAGCGGCATCCATCTCGGCCATGTTCAACAGGGCAAAATTTCGTGCCCAACGCACTTCGCTATAATTTTGCTTTACAAACTCATCTGCTGCAATGGCATTCCAATGGCCCGGAGGGGTGTAAGTACCGATACCATCGGCCCAGAATGCAACCAAAGCCTGGTTAGCGCGTGTAGCATGCTGGCTGTAATACAATACTTCCGCAGTTTCCTTTTTAAAGGCATCAGAATTTGTTGAATTTGGTGGCCCCGGCCTAAGCGCAACCACGGTAAGCGTATCAAACAAAAAGGGTTTTACTTTAGTAAATAAAGGCAGCATAGGGGGTCTTTTTGGTACTTCAAGACTTATCCAATACTGTTCACCTGGTGCAACTTTTGTTTGTAACGAAGCCCAATAAGCTGGCGTACCAATTGCCGCACCGGCTTTATCCGTACGGGCGCGGGCAGCAAATACATCCGCCACCTGCTTGCCTAATGATTCGCCTGCATCCAGTTCGCCCCGCACATTGGCACCTGCCATAATGCGATATATTTTTTCCTCAGCGGCTTTCTGCTCGATATAATCTATTTCAGTTGGAAACAACAGCTTCATCATTTCAACAGAAGCGCCGGATACCACTGCGTCTTCGCTTGGGTAAGATGGCAGGGTTGATTTTGGTATCAATGCCTGCACAGTTGGATCGTTTACATAAGGCGCCGACCTGTTATATTGCTTTTTAAAGTGGTAAGCAGCTATTAATGCATCATACTGCGCGGCGCTTACATAAGCATAAGCACGGGCTGCATATGGCGGGTTTGAAAACGGAAACTGCGGATAAGCGAATGGATTAGCCGAGCTTGGCGCAGGGTAAGTACCGTCCAAATTTTGATAAGGCGCTACGTTATGCTTGGCCACCAGGTCGCGCATAATTTCGTTCCAGCGCAATACGGCTCCGGCGCTCCAATATTTTATGATCGCTTTCTGATCACTGTTCAGGCTGCGCTGATATCCTTTTATCTCGTTCAGATCGGCCACATAAGCTGGCGATGCAATTGCGTCGGGTGCGGCAACCGTAAACACGGTGGGATCGGTAATTAACACAGGTTTCCAGGTATCGGCATTCAAATCCTCATTTGCAGGGGCAAGCGCGGGATACTGAGTAGTGCGATCTACTATATCCTTTTTACATGAAGTAACCGCAAGCATTGCAGCGGCTATATAAAGTATGTATTTTTTCATCTTCTTAATTTTTATAACCTACTTGATCTTTGGATTTTGAAAGGCCGAATATGTAGCTAACGCCACCGTGGAACATGCTGCTTTGGCCTACGTTTCTGCCTGCAACCACATGATCATAACCGGCTGTAAGCTCCAGAGCTGCAAGTGATTTTATCCGGTACCTTAAATTCCACCCTACGCTGGTCATATTCATCCTGTTACTCGGAAAAGGCATATCGTTTTTGCGGATATCAAAGCCTCCTATTGAGGTGCTTATATCCGCAACTGCTTCAGCTATAAAGTATTTACTACGATAACCCGCGCGAAAGTTGTAATCAGACATATTCGGCAACTCTACCTGGTTACTGTAGATCAGTTGGGTTGTGTAATAAGAGTTGCGGTCAATGGTAATATTACTCCTTGTTATGTATGCGGCAGATCCGGTGAAAAAGGCTTTGCCATAGGTATAATCAACAATACCGCGGGCCATAAAATTTTTGCTGTGCGTACCGAGTGCCAGGGGATCAAAATCGGCTTCATAATTTGTTAAGGGGATCGAGCCTGTTAAACTGGCAAACAAAGAAAATATGCTTTTCCCAGATTGTAGTTTATAGCCACGCCATTTCAAGTTAAGTGAAAGGTCCTGCAAGCCTTTTTGGCCTGCAAGCGTTCCGGCTGAAGCGTGTGTGGTAACATACGGTGCACCTAATGTTGCGATAAGGTCTTTGGTAATACCATAAGTAACCATTAAGCTATACATTTTGGTATTCAACGTCCCGATGTTACCGTTGTTCCGCTTAAAGGTACCTTCCCAGTAATTCGTCCAACTGGAAGTACTGTACATCGCGCCGGGGCATAAATAGTTCTTGGGTATCATTATTCCGTCGTTTTCCATTTGAGCGGAAGCGTGCTGGGCGGAGGCCCAAAAACACACCATGATCATAAAGCATTTATACCAATGCCTGGGTAAAGATTTAATCATATACTTAATTGTTTAATAAAATACAAGAATTGGATAGACCGGATCTTTTATCGGCACTTAAAATTAAAGCACAGAAAATGATCAGCATGGAGAGGCTGCTTTATAAAATCCCATATCAAAAGGTTACAATGCAACGCATCGTATGCAATTTGACGTCTTAAACTAAAAACTTGTATCCGCACCAAATTCTGATGCAAACAAAAAAGGAATTAAATAAGAAGCAGCTTAGCAGGAAGCGTTTGGCGGTTTGCCGGGAGATTCAATATATGGATTGGTCAGACGCAGGGCCAGTGTATTACTAATTACACTTGCAGGTTCTTCAAATGCGGTATAATCGCACTTCAATATTTGATATACGTTATCATATCCAAAGTCAGCTTTTTTGGATGCAGGCTCAGCACCTTTTTTACTTAAAGGCACATCGTTTATATTTTTAGCAACAATAATATTGGCGTTAACCAGGTGTGTTTTTACATTATTGGGCAAACAGACCACATACATGGTATCCCGTGTCATTTTCAGGCGGACATAGTTATAGTAACCACCATTAAATTGTATCTGGCCCGGTATGTTCTCATATTCCGTCCAATCCTGTATGGTTGGCATGTTAACCGGCACTTTGATCTCCAGCAATTTAGCTGAATTGAATTTATTATCATACATCTGCTTAACCATCTGAACGTCAGACTGATGTATAAAATAACTAAACAGCAGGTTGTAACCTCCTAAATTCATTAGGAATGTTCCGAGAAGCAATATGGAAAGAAGTTTCTTCAAGAAAAAGGTTCAACCGGTGTTTATAATCGGGCTGAATTTAATAATTATTATTAATAAACAAAAAAAATATTAAGAAATAGTGTATAATACACAATAAGTAGCCTGGAACAACCTAGTGATCCCACTCGCCACCCTACTCCTCAAACAACTCCAACTGATCAGGGTGTTCCGGTTTCTTTTGCTTTGGGGCGATCTCTCCGAAATTCGATAGCGTCACTCCCAATAGTCTTATTCTTTTGCCTTCCGGGTTGGTTGCCAATAGGAGTTTCTTTGCCGCATCGGTAATTACCTCGAAATCACAAACCGGTTCACTTACAGAATAGTTCCTGGTGATCTGCTTAAAATCACTATATTTTATTTTGAGGGTGATGGTTCGACCCTTCAACTGGTAAACCTGCAAGCGGTTGCAAACGGTTTGTGATAGCTTATCCAGTTCGATATTCATTTCCTCTATCTCGGTCAAATCATAGGCAAAGGTATCCTCCGCGCCGATGGATTTTGTTTCGCGGTTGGGCTGTACTTCGCGGTTATCTATTCCCCTGGCTATCTGGTAATAAAAGCGCCCTGCTTTGCCGAAATGTTTGATCATTTCATCTTCGGGGAGCTTTTTAAGGTCAGCGCCGGTAAACAGGCCCATCTTTTTCATTTTTTCGGCGGTCACCTTCCCTACTCCAAAAAATTTCTCCACTGCCAGCTTTTCCATAAAGGCTTCAATACCCGATGGACCGATAAACGTCAATCCATCCGGCTTATTCATATCGGATGCTATTTTGGCAACAAACTTATTGATGGAAACCCCAGCCGAAGCGGTCAGCTGTAATTCATCTTTGATAGCCTGTTTAATTTGCTTCGCGATCTCGATAGCAGAACCAATATCCAGCTTATCCTCCGTCACATCCAGGTAAGCCTCATCCAGCGATAGTGGCTCGATCAGATCGGTATATCTCCTGAATATCTCCCTGATCTTTTGCGATACTTCTTTATAAACCGCGAAACGTGGTCTCACAAATATCACCTCCGGGCAAAGCTGCCTCGCCTGTTTGGATGGCATCGCCGAGCGCACCCCAAACTTACGCGCCTCGTAACTGGCTGTAGCTACCACCCCGCCCCTGCCCTCAGGTGAACCACCAACCGCGATAGCCTTGCCCCGCAATTCCGGGTTATCCCGCTGCTCAACAGAGGCATAAAAGGCATCCATATCAATGTGGATGATCTTGCGGCGGATACTTTCAGTGGAGTTCTGCATAGATGGCTATGCCAAATATAAAAAAGATTTGCAAATACTAAATTTTTTAGCTAACTTAGCAGAGTAGATCAGTTCTGATCTTTTCGATACACTCCGCTCTTTTTACTTGTTTCTAAAGAACCAGAAGTACAATCATTTTTTCAAAATCAATATGCCATCTGCAAATTGTGCGGACGGTATTCTATCATATATAATTAGTTGTGAAACTAATTGAATGTGTTCTTTGACGTATTAATAAGTTCTCAGTCTATGAGGAGATTTACGAAGTTTTAAAAACTTCGTAAATCTTAGCCATTGCACATAAATTCTCTTTGTAAATTATCAATTTTAAAATAACTTTGATACTGATGAACAAGAAACATGCTCATACCGGCATCTATTATATCTTAGGCCCCAACCTGGGCGTATGGGTATTGATCCTGGTGCACCTGCTGATCTTATTTGGGTTGGTGTATTGTTTTTCGTCCGTCATCGAGCACATGAGCAATTATTGAAACTTGCTTCGCTGTTCGATTTCTATGATTTCGAACACCCCAAAACAAAAAAGCTACCCTTTTCAGGATAGCTCTACATTTTTTTTATCTTAATAAGCCTATTTCCCTTTCACCGGGTTATAATGCTGATGTATAGTATCGGGTATGATCCAGTTGCCTGTGGAGATCATCTCGTTACGTTTTTTGAACTGGTCAAATGCGTTTTTAAGCTGATTAGTCTTATCATCATCATGTATCGGATCTTCGCCCAATTCTGCATTTAACTTGAACAGGTTATCGCCGTTTAGGTGGTATTCGCCACTGATAAAGTCGATGATATCTGTTTTGGTCTGCATCAGCGGATAGTTGTGCAGGTTTTCGAAATTACGGTTGGTATCCAGTCCCTGGCCTATCCAGCTTACTAACGTCGGGCCTTTTGTTTTGTAATTGTGGTGCAGGTAAGCCAGCAAACTCGGGCTTATATCAAAATGTGTGGATACAGATGCTATTTGCGAGGTGCGTTTCAGCATCGGCGAAAAAACGATCAGCGGCACATGGTAGCGGTCGATCTTATCACTCATTGGTATCTCGGGCATACGGTGGTCACCTGTGATCAGGAATATGGTGTTATTATAATCTGCCCTTTTGCTGTACGCTTTAAAAAATCCGCGCAAGGCATCATCAAGGTACATAATACTGGCATATTGCAACTTATAATTACGATGCTCGGCCTTTTGCGCATCATTAAAGCCCAACTGGGTCATACGCTGCTCAAACTGTGCTAAATATTTATCTTCTTCGTTTATGGCAAAGGGGTTATGGGTCGATACCGTTAACACCACGCTCAGTTGCGGTATAGTTGCTTTCTCGTCACGAGTAAGCAGATAATGCCTGAACAGTTCCTTGTCGTTATACCCCCACGAGAAACCATTTGGCGCAGGCAATCTCACATACCCTGCCGGGAACGACTTCTCATCATTTATTTCGTCGGTGGCGTTCTTTTGCAAAAAGCTTTGCATATTATCGAATTTCGAATCGCCGCCGTAGTAGAACGAAGTATGATAGCCATTGTATTTTAAAAGGCTCAATAAGGATAAGTGGGTCGGCATCTGATCGCCTAATCCCAGGAACCCATTTTTAGCAAATGGGAGTGAACCGAGGATGGATGGCAATACCGCGAAAGTACGTCCGCCTTCGCTTAAAAAGTTTTTCCAGTACAGGCTTTTCCCGGATAATGAATCAACAAACGGGGTGAAGTTTCCTAAATAACCACCCTCATTGGTAAATGCCCTGCCCAAACCTTCAACCAATATAATTACGATATTAGGTGGCGTTGGGTTACTTTTAAAAAATGGGGATAACACGTCGGCTACGCTGTCGCTATGTAAAAATGGGTAATGCTGTGGGTCGGTATATTTAAACCCAACTCCCTTGTTTTTACCTGCATCGCCGTAATCGCTGATGTAGCTATCGGCATAAATATCAACATCGTCCGGTCCGGGGAAAAAATGCTTGTAAGATGTAGTCCAAAAGTGATCGGATTTATTGATGATCAGATTGTTTGCAAAATCAGACTTGAAACTGGCCTGACCTATTAACGACTGCAAGCCGATAATAACGATCAAAAATGATACTACCGGTAAAGCAAAAGCTGCATACTTTCTTAGTTTTATCCGTGGAGCCAGGAACCATAAAGCAGCAACGGTGGCTGCAATGATCAGTATAAATGCAATAATATCAACAATACCAATGCCACCTGAAGCACCTATGGTTTGTTTAATGTCTTTTATAGAATAACCATAAAGATCGGCCCCTAATGGAACCAGCGAAGTTGTAAAATAGCTGGTAAGGCTGAGTTGTATAACGGCCAGTAAAACTATAAATACGGTATATACTATACGGGCAAACTTGCGTGAAAAAAAGTTAAGCACCACATAAATAACAAAAAGATAGATAAGGCATTTGGACCAGAAAAGCAGGTCGTTTAAAAACGACCAGCATAATACCGCCCCAAAGCTTGGTGGAAACTGGTGAACCACACCATTATAGATCAGCTCAAATATGCTTAACAGGAAAATGATGGCTAACCATACAATAGAAAGCCCTGCAAAAGTTACAGCGCCTTGTGTAAATTTTGATGATAAGCTTTTTTCCTTTGATTTCTTATTTTGCATTACAATAATTTTGTTACGGTTTTTTTCTCAGTGGCAAAACCCTGCCTGGTCATTTCGCCCCAGCCACCGTTATGTTTTCTTAAAAGATCAAAATTACCCCTGATAGACGACCAAACAACAAAGGGGTGGAATATGACGGGTTCAAGTATGGCAACCAACACCAGGCGTAAAATATCCTTTCGCTGCTTGTACTGGTTGTAGGTCAGTACTTCCATCAGGATGGCAAAAATGGAGTATAATACCCCTATACTCAGCACCCCAAGCATGATCATAAAAAGTGACCAGTTAATAGGGCCGCTTAAACAGTAAATTATTAAACCGATGGTTCCAAAAAATTCAATAATAGGAGCCATAAATTCAAAAAACAACCAGTATGGGTAACTCAGCATCCCTAATAAGCCATAGTTTGGGTTAAAGAACATCTTTTTGTGGATACGAAGCGTTTCTATAGTACCGCGTGCCCAACGGTTACGCTGCCTGCCTAAAATTTTAAATGTTGAAGGGGCTTCTGTCCAGCATAGAGGGTCGGGTATAAAACTGACCCGGTAAGGCTCGTCACGCTCTTCCATATAGCGCCTCATCCTTACTACCAGTTCCATATCCTCGCCCACGGTTTCGGAGTTATAACCGCCGCATTTGATCACAATATCCCTGTCAAACGCGCCAAACGCGCCCGAAATAAGCAATAAACCATTGAGACGGGTCCAGGCCATACGGCTCAATAAAAAAGCCCTAATGTACTCCAGCGTTTGCACCCTGGGCAAAAATTGTTTAGCCAGGTTTACTTTAACCAGGCGACCGCCTTCTATCTGGCAGCTATTGGCTATACGCACAACACCACCAGCTGCAATAACACGCTCGGTTGCATTCTCTAAAAAGGGCTTGGCAAGCTTTAAAAGTGCATCTTGTTCTAAAACGCAATCCACGTCAATACACACGTAGTAATTATTTTGGGCGATGTTAACACCAACATTAAGCGCATCGGCCTTGCCACCGTTCACTTTATCCACCACAATAAGCTTGCGGTAAACCGGGTTGCGGCTTTTATATACACCCCTTACAGGTTTAGTGGCTAACTGCGCGTTCACAAAAAAATCGATCCTATACAAGTCATAAGCATCGATCAATTTTTCAAGGGAATCATCCTTACTGCCATCATTAATAATGATCACTTCCAGGTTATTATAATGTAGTGACAGCAACGATCGCACGTTTTCGATGATGGTCGTGCCTTCATTATATGCCGGTGCCAGTACGCTTATGCTGGGTGCTTCTGTTGAAGATGCCAGTACGCGGTAATCAGTAAAGCTGTTTTTATTAAGATAGGTGCGCGTTTCGCTGATAGAGAAAGCACCTATGCAGACATAACAGACCAATAGTAATATCGAATACAGCAAAATGCCGTACGTAAATACGTGTAATATGAAGGTTTGCCAACTCATGCTGCCAATTCTCCTTTTATTTGCAATACCATTTCGTTTAAGGGATAACTTTTTGCTAAGGCATGGCCCTGAAGGGAAGCCAAACCACTTTTGCCGATTTTAGCCAGAGCACGTGCAGCGGTGAGCTTCATTTCGTGACTTTCATTGTCTAAAAGGCTCAGTAAAAAAAGAATATCTTTTTCTGACCCTATATTTTGCATCGCTTTGATCATGGCTAATTGATTTTTGAAATCCTCTTTCAAAAATCTCGATATAAGCTCGTCGGTTGTATCGTCTGTATAAATTTCACACAGGTAGTTAATAACCTCTAAACGCACATTCTGGTCAGCATGGTCAAGGCATAATAATATATCGTCGTGTAATTCAAACCGGTGGTAATTACGGGCAAGCTTTAATGCAAACACAACAACACTATTGTTTTCTGATCTGAGCCAGCCATCAATGCTGATATTCACAGGCGGTACATGAGCTAATTGCTGCAGTAGTTTTATTTGCTGCCAATCAGAGATCGGATACGTAATGATATCTAAAAACCTAAGCCCCTCAAATCCGTTAAACTGAACTATAGCGGTTTGCGCTTCCATACGCACCAGTTCAACCTGGTCATTGGTAAAAGCATATAACTGGTTCACATACTCGCTCATCTCCATCACAGTAAGTTCCTGTATGGCTTTTGCTTTAATGTGCCATAAACGGCTTTTTAAACTTTTCAAAGCATATTTATCGAGCCCTAATTGCTGATAAAGTTGTTTTAAATTATCTGAGGCAGTTCCTGTCATATTTTTTTTGGCAGACAGTATCTCTCCCGTTACAAATTTCCTGGAATGTTTATTATGCATCAGTTTTTTTGCCCTGGCTGTAGCTGCTATGGCTGCTTGTGCTTCGGTTTCGTCAATATCCTCTTCTTCCGCATCATAAAATACGGCCCTATGTATAAGCAAATCTGATATTAACCGCCATTTATCATGTTTTTTCTCATGTTTACTTTTAAAGTACATGTAAAAAAGCATATAGACCAGTAGGCTGATTATCAGGCCAGCAATGGAAAGCATTACTATAACCTGGTAATGAACCCTGGAAAAATACGCTACAGGTAAAAATTCGTTAAGGATCAAAAGTTTTGCTAAAAACATAGATAAATTACCATCAAAAGCTGGTTAGTATTTATTATTTAGTGATTGACAGGTCAAACCGATGTACACGCACAGATAATTCATTTGGGCTGAATGGCTTGGTGATGTAGTCGTCAGCGCCAAGCTGAAATGCTTCCAGCACTACGTTTTCCTGCCCCATTCCCGAAAGTATGATAACAGGCGTACCATGCGGATATTTCTTTTTTACCGCTCCAACCACCTCAAGCCCTGATAAATAAGGCATCATAATATCAGTTATTACCAGATCGGGCTTAAATTCTTCGAGTTTTGCCACAGCCTCGCGGCCATCATGTGTAACAACAATCTCATGCCCATCCTTCTTAAGACGGAATTCAAGCATCTTAAGCATCAATTGATCATCTTCGGCTACCAGGATCTTCATAATTTTTTAATTTAATGGTTATATATCTAAAAGCTATCATGCTAATAGTAATATCGTTTATACGTGTCGCGATTTGCAATAGTTCGGAAATACTAAACTTCGGTTAAGCTCACGCAACTAACTATGTTGGAGTAAGTTATTAGTAAGCGTAATTTGGAAAATACCCACTCGTGGTAAAGTGATGAAAATCACCTTGTTGGCTGATATAATAAATAGCAGGCGGGATAATTATAGGATTTAAAATGATCTGTTTACACTTTTTACTCAAACCCGCTAATAACTGACGAATAAGTAATAATTTTAGCGATTCAGGTTAATAAGAACCCGCTTAACAAGATTGTTACTGTAAGCGCTGTTGTTTTTTACCAATTTTGCAAAACCATCTGGTTGTTCTGAGGTATTAAGTTTGGATGTAATTATCTGATTATTAAAATATATGTTTATGAAATACCATTTAATGATGCCAGTTACCCGGTTTTAATATGGCGAGTGTTTTTTTCAATAAGAGTATGCCCCGCATTTTTTTACTTACAGGATGTTTATTTTTTATAGCATCTATTTCACAGGCTCAAAATAAGACGGCCAATAGTGTGGCCCCGCCTGTTACGGTTCCGGATACGGGCAAAAATACTTTGCTTATGCCGGTCACTGTGAAGGATACAGGTAAAAACGGCGCTGAATCATTAACCTTGCAGCAATGTATTGATTATGCAATTATACATCAGCCCGGTTTAAATGTATCGCTGATCAACGTAGATGTTGCTAAAACGACCAATGCCATAAATTTGGCAGGCGCGTTGCCCCAGGTAAGCGCATCCGGCGATTTGATACATTATCTGCAGCAATCCCAAAGTGGTGGTGCTGCTGTAAACTCAGGAACCGGTAGCACTACAAGTAGTAGCGGAGCAAAATCGTCATTTGCCAATACCTTTATTCCGGGTATAGCTGTTTCTCAAACGCTTTTCAACCCCAGTCTTTTATACGCTTACAAGAGTGCTCCCTTATATATAAAGCAAGCCCAGCAGGTAACCGACAGCACCAAAATATTTTTGGTAGCCTCAGTAAGTAAGTCGTTTTATAATTTATTGCTTACTCTTGAACAGATCAATGTTTTTAAAGAGGATACCGCGCGCCTTGGTAAAAGCCTGGTTGATGCTTACCACCAGTACAAAGGCGGTATTGTGGACGAAACGGATTATGAGGAAGCCAATATTACTTTAAACAATTCCAAAGCGCAGTTAAGGCAGGCTAATGAAAATGTGATACCGCAATATGCTGTTCTGAAAAAACTAATGGGATATCCTCCAGAGAAGCAATTCAATGTTGTTTTTGATACTTTGGAGATGATGAAAAGTATCCACGTTGATACGGCCCAGCAATTGCAATATGAAAAGCGTATTGAGTTCCAGCAGATCAAAAATAGCAGGAACCTGCAAGCAGAATTGGTAAAGTACTACAGTTATTCTTTTTTGCCAACAGTGTCGGCTTTTTACAACTACAACCTGGCATTTGAAAACAATAATTTCAATAATCTTTTAGGGACATCCTATCCAAGCCAGCTAATTGGCTTGTCATTCAACATCCCCATTTTCACAGGCTTCTCGCGGGTTAATAATTTGCACAAGGCAAAACTGCAGCAACAGATACTTGGCTGGAACGAGGCCGATCTGAAATCGCAGATATATTCAGAATATACACAGGCATTAGCCAATTATAAAGGCAATTATTACAATTTGCAGTTATTGCAAAAAAATGTTGCCATGGCGACCCGGGTTTATTTTGTAGTAACCCTGCAATATAAACAGGGTATAGTGCCCTACCTGAATGTGATCACAGCCGAATCAAATTTAATAACATCAGAAATAAGTTACCTGAATGCCTTGTTCCAGGTATTATCTAACAAGATAGACCTCCAAAAAGCAATGGGAAATATTTCTTATTAATGTATAAAAACAAACAGCCCTCAATGAATAGAGCATTATTAAATATCATTTTTATCAGCTGCCTTGCCCTGGGCGCTTGTAAAAAGAAACAGCCGCCACAGAACCCCGAGGTTCCCGTTAATTTGATGACGCTTAAGTCGCGAAAGGTTTTGTATTACGATAAATACCCAGCTACTACTCGTGCGCTTAACCAGGTAAACCTGCTGCCGCAGGTGTCGGGTGCAATTACCGGCGTATTTTTTCATGAAGGCGGTAGAGTAGAAAAAGGCCAGAAACTCTATGAAATTGACCAGCGTCTTTACCAGGCTTCCTATGATCAGGCCGTTGCTAACTTAAGGGTATCAGAAAGCGGTCTTACTCAGGCTCAACAAGATGCTGACCGTTATGCTTATCTGAATAAATATAACGCCGTGGCCAAACAATTATATGACCACGCCCTAATAACGCTGGAGCAGGCAAAAAATACGGTTAAAGCATCAGAACAAGCCGTAAAAACAGCAAAAACCAATTTAACTTACGCCACTGTATATGCACCATTTACCGGTACTATAGGTATTAGCCAGGTGCGTTTGGGTGAAGTAGTAGCGCCGGGAACAACCACACTCGACTCACTTTCATCAGATAGCCCCATGGCAGTAGAATTTATCATCAACGAAAAAAACCTGCCTCTTTTTGAAAAGCTGCAGCACAAAAAAGTACAGGTAGATTCCCTTTTTACACTTTTGATGCCTGACAATTCACTTTATCCCCATTTGGGTGAATTAGCCATAATTGACAGGGCTGTCGACCCGCAAACGGGCTCTATAAGGGTGAGGTTGGTTTTTGACAATCCCGACTATAGTTTAAAGGCCGGAATGAGTTGCGTGGTACGCGTACACAACCAGGATGCAGGACCGCAGTTGGTGGTGCCGAATAAAGCTGTTGTTGAACAAATGGGTGAATATTTTTTGTATGTGGCAAAAGACACGGTAATAAAAGTGAGCCCTGACAGCCTGAAAAAAATGGATAAAAAAGCCGCCGCTGATGCCAACAAGTCGAAACTGATCGCCGTGCAAAAAAAGGTGCAAACCGGGCAGGTAATCGGGGCTGATATCATTATAAAAAGCGGTATAAAAGCTGGCGACCGCATAATTATCGACGGTTTACAATCATTGCACGATGGCGTCCGCATTACTACCGCAAACAAAGTAGGTCCGGGTGGCGGCAAAGGGGGACGCGGCGGTTGAGGTCGATAAATTAACCCTGCATTTTCCCTACATTTTTATAAGAATGAATAAAGTATGATTGCTAATACCTTTATCAAGCGGCCCGTAACTGCAATAGTTATTTCTATTGTACTGGTAATTACCGGAACAGTCTGTATTTTGCTGCTGCCTATTGATCAATACCCTGATATTACTCCGCCTGTAGTGCAGGTGAACGGACAGTTTATCGGCGCCGACGCTCAAACTGTTGAACAAACCGTCGCCACGCCTATAGAAGAACAGGTAAACGGTTCGCCGGGCATGGAATACATGCAGAGCAACAGCACCAACAACGGTGCCATGCAGCTTAACGTAACTTTCAAAATAGGCACCAACATCGATGTTGCCGCGCTCGACGTACAAAATCGTGTGAGCATTGCCACGCCCCTTTTGCCTGCTGCGGCAAGCCGCTTGGGTCTTACGGTACGTGCGGTTAACCCCAGCATGCTGATGATGGTGGCTATATATGCTCCAAATGATACCCACAATATAACGTTCCTTGATAACTACACTAATATATTTGTCCAGGATGCGCTGCTGCGTGTGCCGGGAGTAGGCACAATCAGTCGTTTTACCGATGATTTTAGTATGCGCGTTTGGATGAACCCGCAAAAAAATGGCCGCTCATAATATTGAGCCGCAGGACATTATTACTGCCTTAACGGCCCAAAACGTACAGGTTGCTGCAGGTACGGCAGGCGTGCCGCCGCAAGCACCTACGCAAACCTATGAGCTGGGTATTTTGGTAAATGGTCGCTTGAGTAAAGTTTCAGAGTTTCAAAACATCATTGTAAAAAATAATCCCCAAACCGGCGAACTGGTTTACCTGAAGGATGTTGCCCGTATAGAATTGGGCAAATTTACTTTTTCGAGCAACTCATTTGTCGACGGGCACCGAGCATCTTATCTGCAGATATACCAGGCGCCGGGAAGTAATGCGCTTCAAACCGCCAACGGCGTATATGCTGAGTTAGCAAAATTGAAACAAACCTTTCCTACGGACGTAGCCTACAGTGTTCCGTTTGAATCGGTAACTGTGGTAAAAGTCTCGATGACGGATGTTGTAAAGACCTTGTTAATGACCCTTGGCCTTGTAGCTATTGTAGTGTTCCTGTTCCTTCAAACTTTCAGATCTACTTTAATTCCTATTCTGGCTATCCCGGTATCCATTTTTGGCACCTTCTGCTTTTTTATCCCACTTGGATTTACCATCAATACCCTAACCATGTTTGGCTTTGTGCTGGCTATTGGTATCGTAGTAGATGATGCTATCATCGTGGTGGAGGCGGTTCAGCATTATATCGACCATGATAAAATGACGGCTAAAGAGGCTACATACCAGGCTATGAAAGATATTTCGGCGCCCGTTATTGCTATTGCGCTCATCCTTGCGGCGGTATTCGTTCCTGTTGGGTTCATACCGGGTATTGTCGGACGATTGTACCAGCAGTTTGCCATAACTATTGCGATATCAGTGATTATTTCGGCGTTTATAGCATTGTCGTTAACACCTGCGCTTTGTACTTTACTTTTAAAGCCGACCGATGAATCAAAAAAGCATAAAGGTCTTACAGGATTGTTCACCAAGTTTAATGCCTGGTTTGACCGGGTGACCGCAAAATACACTGAAGGCGTAAGGCGTAGCATCAAAGGCGCCAGATATATTGTTATCTTACTGGTTTGTGTTTGCATAGGCACTTACTTCCTGTTTCAAGCAAAGCCGACCGGTTTCATTCCATCAGAAGACGACGGTAACCTTTACGTAACCTACCAGTTACCCCCTGCATCTTCTACTGCGGCTTCTGTTGATATCATGGCCAAACTGATGAAAGTGGTTGCTTCCACCCCCGGCGTGGGCCATTATGCAGCACTGTCAGGTCTGAACGTTGTGACCAATGCCAGCAATTCCAACAATGGCACCATCTATATCCAGCTAAAACCATGGGAAGATCGTTCGACCACCGAGCAGCAGGTACCGGGTATTATCGGTGTAATGCAAAAGCGTATCCGCGATGCCGGCGTCACTAATGCCAGCGTTGAAGTAATACAACCCTCACCACTTCCCGGTGTAGGCTCAACTGTAGGTTTCAGTATGCAGATAGAGCAGCGGAGTACCAATGATAACCTGCAGGATTTTGAGCGGGTGGTGAACCGCTTTGTCGATTCGGCCAATAAAAATCCGGCAATTACAAAAGCATTTTCGTTTTATAGTGCACATACGCCAAATGAAAGCCTTACCGTTGACCGGGAAAAGTGCGAAAAACTGGGGGTGAGTGTATCGGATGTATTTACCACTATCCAGGCTTTTATGGGTAGCTTGTACATCAACGACTTTACAACTTACAACCGTACCTTCCACGTAGTGGTACAGGCGGATACTGCCTACAGAGCATTGATAACAGACATGAATAAATATTATGTACGTAACTCAATCGGTAAAATGGTGCCGCTTGGTACGGTTATCAGCTTTAAACCTGTAGAAGCTGCTCCACTTATTTCGCACTTTAATATTTTCCGCTCCGCGGAAATAGACGGCTCATCCCCGCCTGGCGTCAGCTCGACCGATGCCATAACAGCGTTACAGGGATTAGCCACCAAGATGCTGCCCCAGGGATATACCTATGAGTTTTCCGGTTTAAGCTACGAGGAATTGAAAGCGGGGTCAGTTACCCTGTATATATTTGCGTTCTCCATCACCTTTGTGTTCCTATTTTTGGCGGCCCTTTACGAAAGCTGGTCGGTGCCGTTTTCTGTACTGCTTGCGGTGCCGATAGGCGCGTTTGGGGCTATCCTTGCATTAGAGCTGGTACCTTCGCTTACGGATAACGTTTACGCCCAGATTGGTTTGATCACACTGATCGGGTTGGCCGCTAAAAACGCCATCCTTATCGTGGAATTTGCCAAGGTGCGCGTGGACCGCGGCGAGGACCTGCTCGCATCTACGCTTGAAGCCGTAAGCCTTCGTCTGCGCCCTATCATCATGACATCTATGGCCTTTATCCTGGGTGTGCTGCCGCTGGTGTTTGCAAGTGGCGCTGGCGCTGTAGCCCGGCGTACAATAGGTATGACGGTGCTGGGCGGTATGTTTGCTGCATCTTCTATAGCCATCTTCGTGGTACCAGTACTGTTTGTGATCATCACCCGCTGGGCCTACGGTAAGGAGAAACTTGAGTATCTGAAGGCACATCACAAGGAACTGATGGAAAAGGCAAAAAAAGTTGAGGCTCAAAATATTGACGCCGAACTGGAATTTGAGTTACAAAAGTCACGCGACCTGCATAATACAAAAGAAGTATGATTGCCAATACTTTTATAAAACGGCCGGTAACCGCTATCGTCATTTCTCTTGTTTTGATGATATCCGGGGTGATATGCGTTTTCAACCTGGCTGTTGACCAATATCCTAATATTTCACCTCCCAGTGTAGGCGTTAACGCCAGCTATACCGGCGCCGATGCTGAAACAGTAGAGCAAACAACAGCTATACCCATTGAGGAACAGGTAAACGGTACGCCGGGTATGGAATACATGCAAAGCAGCAGCAGCAATAGCGGCGGCATGAACCTGCGCGTAACCTTTGACGTAGGAACTAACCCGCAGATTGCCGCTCTTAACGTGCAAAACCGCGTGGGTATTGCCGCTCCCCTATTGCCTTCCGTTGTAAGTAAACTCGGCGCAACCGTGCGTGCCAGCAACCCCGACCAATTAATGCTGGTAGCTATTTACTCGCCCAAAAAGACACATAACATTACGTTCCTCGATAACTATACCAATACATTTATTGAAGATGCAATTTTACGCGTGCCGGGCGTGGGCGATGTGCAAGCGCGTACCGACCAATTCGCCATGCGGATATGGCTTAATCCCGATAAAATGGCATCCTATAATTTAATGCCATCCGATGTAACGAGTGCGCTTAGCGGCCAGAATGTTTATGTTGCTGCCGGAGCGGTAGGTGCGCCGCCACAAGACTCTAAACAAGCCTTTGAAACCGGGATAATAGTGAACAGTATGCTCAATAAACCAGAGCAATACGAGAAGCTGATCGTTAAAAACGTCCCCGGGACGGATAAAATGATTTATTTGAAAGACATAGGCCGCGTCGAACTGGCTAAGTTCACTTATTCGGGCGGTTCATTTGTGGATGGCAATCGTTGCTCGCTGCTGATGATATTTCAATCACCCGGTAGCAATGCGCTCCAAACCGCTGATAATGTTTATGCAAAACTCGCCGATTTGAAAAAATCGTTCCCGCCGGATGTTCAATATGTAGTCCCCTTCGAATCTGTTACCATCATCCAGGTGTCAATGCACGAGGTGATCGGCACATTGATAAAGGCGCTGGCACTGGTAGCTTTGGTTGTTTTTCTGTTCCTGCAAAACTGGCGCTCAACTATCATCCCAATATTGGCTATTCCGGTATCCATTTTGTCAACCTTTTGTTTTTTTATCCCATTAGGCTTTACCATCAATACGCTCACCATGTTTGGATTTGTACTCGCAATAGGGATTGTGGTTGACGACGCCATCATTGTGGTAGAAGCTGTGCAGCATTATATTGATGAGCAGGGCATGTCGCCAAAAGAGGCGACTTACGAAGCCATGAAGGAAATATCAGCCCCGGTGATTGCCATTGCGCTTATTTTGGCCTCTGTATTCGTTCCGGTGGGCTTTATTCCGGGTATTGTTGGTCGGCTTTATCAGCAATTTGCTATCACCATAGCCATATCGGTTATTTTTTCGGCCTTTATCGCGCTTTCACTAACTCCGGCCCTTTGTACGCTTTTGCTAAAACCTGCACACCATAATGCCGGAAAGCAAAACTGGCTCGACAAGTTTTTCAACTGGTTTAACAAAGGCTTCGACTGGCTTAACGAAAAATACTCAGCCGGTGTAAGACGCAGTATTAAAAATGCTGCAATGATGGTAACGGTGCTGGTAATTATATGCGTTGCGGCCATTATGCTGTTCAGAAGCAAGCCATCGGGTTTTGTGCCTTCGGAAGACGGGGGGCGATTATTTGTAACCTACACCATGCCCGATGCTTCCTCTACAACAGCCTCTAACGCTGTGCTTGCAAAACTGATGAAGATCGTCGGGTCAACACCAGGCATAATGCATTTTGTGGGCTCATCGGGTTTTAATATACTCGGCGGCGGCGGGAATAACAGCGGTACAATGTTTTGCATGTTAACACCCTGGGACCAGCGGACTACCCCGGAAACCAAGGTGCAGGGCATAATGGATAATATTAAAAAGCGGGTGGCCAAAGCAGGTATAAAAAATGCTACTGTAGTAGCCATTCAGCCTCCACCAATAAGAGGTATCGGGATTGCAGCAGGTTTTTCAATGCAAATTGAACAAGGTAACTCCACGGACGACATTCACGCGTTTGAAAAAAATGTTCAAAAATTTGTTGCCATCGCCAAAAAGAATCCAGCTACTTCAACTGCTTTCAGCTCATTTACGGCACACACACCAAGTTTTACGGTAACGGTTGACCGCGAAAAATGCGAGAAGTTGGGCGTTAATATCTCCGATGTATTTTCCACCATGCAGGCCTTCATGGGCTCCTTGTTTGTAAACAATTTTACATTATATAACCGTACTTATCATGCCGTTATTGAAGCTGATACCGCTTATCGCGCGCTGATCACTAACATCAACAAATATTACGTGCGCAACCAGAAAGGGAAAATGCTGCCATTGAGCACTTTGGTGAGCTATAAGGCCGATGCGACCGCAACTTCCATATCGCACTTTAACATTTTCCGGTCGGCTGAAGTGGACGGCTCTATTCCTGCGGGATACAGCAGCGGCCAATCATTGGATGCTCTTAGGTCAATAGCTGCCACAGCACTCCCGCGCGGTTATACCTATGAATTTTCTGGACTTAGCTACGAGGAAATTAAGGCGGGTAGTATTACTATCTATATTTTCCTGTTTTCCATCATTTTTGTTTTCCTTTTCCTGGCTGCTTTGTACGAAAGCTGGTCGGTGCCTTTTTCAGTGTTGCTGGCAGTGCCTATCAGCGCCTTTGGGGCGATAGTCGCTTTGTGGATGGCGCCAACCATCACCAATAATGTTTATGCTCAAATCGGCCTGATCACTCTTATCGGTCTATCTGCCAAAAACGCCATCCTGATTGTTGAATTCGCCAAGTTGCGCGTCGATCGTGGCGAGCCGCTGCTTCAGTCGACCATCGAAGCGGTGCGCCTGCGTTTCAGGCCGATCATTATGACGTCCATGTCCTTCATCTTTGGCGTTCTTCCGCTCGTATTCGCTACCGGTGCAGGCGCCGAATCCCGGAACACCATCGGTATAGCCGTTTTAGGCGGCATGATCGCCTCATCAACCATCTCCATATTTATTGTACCGGTGCTATTTGTGCTGTTCACCCGTTTTTCTTATGGTAAAAAACAACTGAACTGGTTAAAAGCGCACCACGAAGAACTGATGGAAAAAGCCAAAAGAGTAGAAGAGCAGAATATCGACCCCGAACTGGAGTATGACATAGCCCAGGCCCATGCAGAAAATAAAGCGAGCCGGGCTGCACATGGGAAGAATTAGGCTATTGCCTACGCAAAAGGTAAATTCTTAAGCGTAGTTAATGTTGTCAAATATGTCCTTCATTACCGGTTTGGAAATAAATGTGGTAACAAAAGGGTACAATTTGGAGCGGTCCACATCCCGTTGGTCAACAGATGACGAAACAACATAGATATGAATGGTCTTTTTTAATTGTTTGTAGATATTCTGGAACCCGTTCAAAAAATCCCAGCCACTGAAAAGCGGCATATACAGGTCAATAAAAATATAATCGGGTAGCGATTGTGACTCTGATTGTTTCTCTTCCAGATAATCGAGCACGATCTCGCCATCGAAAGAATAAGTCGCCTGGTTAGACAACTCGGTATTTTTAAGGGTCATCTGAACTATTTTGTGAAAAATAGGTTCGTCATCTATCAATATTAGTTTGCTCATGATCAAATGGTTTAGGTAGCATTTATATTAGAAAGAACAGTTTTGTGAATGCACGGAACGTAATTGTGATATGATGGCGTTCCATTACCTAATCTTTTTAATAATATAATGCTAATATAACTTATTAATCAACAACTCGTTAGCTTAAATATTAAATATTTATCAACACATCTTCAATATTTGTTTGAGCGCCATAAAATGCGTTACAAATAAGCATTTGCAATACTGCAAGTTATAGCTGTTATTTAATACGAAAAAAGCAAAATTAAAAGGAGAGAGTCATACACCTCTACGTTGTAACATTTGTGTTACAATACTATATCAGATATTAAAATAAGTACTTAACCAGCCATCAAGGTCCTATCATTTTCATGTTCTCCGCATCCTGATGGATGATTTTGTTTTGAAAATAACTTTTGTTACAAGCCAGTATCTACTTTTTCCCTGCCACATTCTCCTCGAGGATATGCGTCATCATGGGGCGGTAGAAATCCCAGAAAAAGCTTTTGCGCTCTGCGGGGTCGTCACTATCATAAAGCATCCATTTAAAGAAACTTACCCCTTTAAAGTAAGAGGTGCCCATCCCAATGGGGTTATCACAAAAATCACCTGAAAAGTAGTAGAACTGGTAATCTTTACCCTTATGCATAATGATAGCAGGGAAGGTGGATGGTATATTATATTTTTTCAGTTCGGCCGCACCATTAGCATTAAGGCTTATATCAAAGCGCGATATGGCATGATTTACTGACAGGTCGGGCGTTATCACGTCAAACCAGAAAGGATATTTCATTCTTTCAGGAAGCGACAGGTTCTTTTGCCCATAACCTAATGTAATAATATGCGGCACAGGGTCGGTTAAATGTGTACTGTCTTCCAGCACAACAACCTGATCGTCAAGACTTACAAACGCTAGTCCAGCTTTATGAAAGGGCCATTTGCGGTTATGGTCTCTTTTGTAATCATTGATAAGCCACCTGGGCAGCTCTTTGTTTCTAACGGTATCAAAGCTATCAAAATAGCGTGCTGTCCAACCGGTCCAGTGCATGCCGAAAAGTTTCTCAAACTTGTTGCGGTTATCTGCATTGGTAGGTGAGCCGATAGTATTAAATTCAGCGATGATCAGCTTGTGCTTTGCTTTCATATCCTGCAAAAGCTCAACATCCTGGGCGCTCATCCCCCCGTATAAAATACCCGATCGTTCGTTAATGTTCTTCTGGTTATCATACCATTCATTCTTATAAATACCGTAGGTATCTGTAAAATACACCGCATCAGCGTCAGTGCTCAACTGTTTCAATTGGTCGGATGAAAACCTTTCCAACCCTTTTATCCTGAATTTTTCATTCTTTTGAGGGAAGAAACCATAATAATCGTTGCCAATGCGGTAACGTTCAGTACTTGTTTTGGTGAAACGGTGATTGTTTAGCACCCAGGTAAGCGATATGTGTTCCTGCCCGTCCTGATCGAGTACGGTTTTATCAATTATAGCAACTACAAGCTTTGTTTTTGGGGTAAAATACCAGGCTGCCCACATCCACAAAGGAAATAGCATAATGAAAGGAAATACGTATAGTAATAATATTTTCTTATTCATTTGATTAAAATCTTCTTAAATAACCTACACCTATATCTAACTGGTTGCCCCGCGTGTTAAATTGATATTCCTGGTTATCAAGGCTTGCGGTAATAAAAAATAGATTATAGCGCTTAATAGAATGATAAAAAGCCGCAGAGATATTATCTGATGTAAGCTTATAATTGTTGCCCCCATTAAGCAGGATAATATTACGCGGATCATCCGGCGAAATACCCGTACCTACGCCTAATGATAAATAATCATCAGCGCCACCGGTATAATACCGTACATGCAGGGTATATGACTGCGAAATAGAACTGTTTGAAGGAGTTAGATAAGTACGGAAATTAAACCAGAAATCCCCAAGATACTTCCCAACTGACGCTGTATAGATCCAGGTATCGCCGGTAAAATGAAGATATCTGAAACCCGCTTCAGCTTCAAAGCTTGCCGGCAAATTAGCATATAATGAAAAACCCGACCTATATTTAGGAAACACGCCCACATTACCGGAGTACCCTCCGCTTACATAAGCATAAAATGTTTTTGAAATATGCGGATAAGCGTCCACCCCGTACTGCACGCCGTTTGAATTAAAGCGGTTAGCATAATTGATGAGGCCAATAACCGAGCCTATGCCGGTTTGCCTGCTATATTCTAAACTGGCCAGCTGCCAGGGGGCGCTAAACTCCTTATCGAAATAAATGTAGTCATAGGTTACCCCTATCTTATTTTTTGTCGAATTATCCTTTACCCTATCAGCCAACGCCCGCGCGGCCGAATTAGTTGGATCGGCTTTTATCAACGTATCAAGCGTGTTGTTTGCTTCTGCGTATCGTTTAAGGTCATTCAATGCTTTAGCCTTTAACAATAACAGGTCTTTTGATTGTGGGTGATATTTTAAACCGTCCTGCGCATATTGTAATGCTTTTGGTGAATTATTATTCCAATATTCCAGGCTACCGTAAGCAAAAGAGGCATCCTCATTATCGGGGTGTTTACTTAATACCCGGTTAAATTCGGTACGTGCGCTATCTGTTTTATCCGTCCATGTATAAAGGCGGCCTAAAAACACACGGATATCAGAGTAATCAGGGCTTCTTACCAGCGCCTGTTTACTCAAACTGATCGCTTTAGGGTAATCTTTCTGATCAAAAGCAGCTTTACGGGCCTGTTGAAAAAGCTCATCAGACGAGGCTCCTGTTTGAGCAGAAGACACTTTAAAGGAAACGATCAGCAGAAAAAGAAAGATATATTGTTTATAATTCATACGATACACAACGCCGGCATAAGTTTATACTGTCGTTGTACGATAAGAACCTGAAGTAAGTTCTATTAGTAGCTAATTAATACCCATTTAAATGGAAAGAATAAAGTGCACAAAACAAAAAAGCCCTGGCTATCGTCAGAGCTTTCTATTTTCTGGTGTCGGGGTGACAGGACAATTTCCGAATCACTTTTGCAGTATTTGAAAAAGCTGGCGGGTTAATGCATATTATTGTTTGCCGCGCGACATAGCGTCAAGCTGATCTTTTGATATCTTATCAAAATCGGGCGCTATGCAAAAAGTGCCTGCGGGAGCCTTTTGGTCAGAAACGCCAGTTACTGTATTATCGGCAGTTACCCATGCACCATCCGGTCCTTTCTGGAATGATGTATATTGTATAGGAACGCCTCCAATAGATGCATAATATTTCTCTATAACTGCGGAGGGTAATGATATGTCATTGGTTATCCAGATAGCATAAGTTTTTTGAGTCTTAGTATCTAATGCCACTACTTTTTTGCAGTTAAAACCAGATATCTGTTTTGTTTCGGTTGATGGGGCAAATGTAAATGTAGGGAAACCGCTTAAAACCTGGTCAATTTCATCAGGTGTATAAATCGCGGCTTTTTTTATCTTGAAAGCAGATACGTCAGCCACTACAGCAAAAAATTTGTAGTTAGCATCTGCTAAAAGCTTAATATTTGCCGGACCAGCAGAAAACATTGTAGCAGTGGAATCACTTCTGAAGTATTCCTTCAATTCAATAACCTGGCCGCTTCCACTTGTTTTGATGGTTACCAGGCCTTCTGTATAGCTTTTTTGCGCACTGGCGCTCAAAATGGTTGCTGATAAGGCAATGCCAAGAGCAACACTCAAAAATTTGATTTTCATAATCTATTTTTTTGTTATATACAATTTAGAGATTAATTGATAAGGTAAAATGCAAACTGCTCCGAAGGAGCGCCTTTGGCACAAACTCCTAACTGCTAACTGGAACCGGCGCATATTTATTGACCACTTTGCCATGCTTGAAAGCCGTTGAGCTCACCAGTTCCAGCACCTTTCTCTCCTTAAAAATGGAAAGTCCACTACCGATCGCGATTGGGTTCACGACAAAGTAATATTCATCTATGAGGTTGAGGCTGACGAGAGAGCTGACAAAATCGGCGCCGCCGTAAACAAGGATGTCTTTGCCCGGTTGGTTTTTGAGGGACTGCACCACAGTAGCCAGGTCGCCGTTTTCCACTTCGAGGTTGCGGCCGGGGAGGGTTGTTTCGCTGCTGCTAAAGGCGATCTTGCGATGATCGGCTATCAGCTGCGCCAAAGGGTGCCAGGGGTTGTCGGGCTGGTTATCAGCCACGTTTTCCCAGTACGTGCAGAATGTAGAAGCAGCCAGTTTGCGGCCTATCAGAAAGGTATCGCAGCTGGCGGCAAGCTCGACGCCGAATCCGACAATCTGTTGTAAACCCTCCGGGTCCTGCTTGCCGGATATGAATACCCAGTCCTGTTCGCCGTTCGGGCCTGCTACGAAGCCGTCGACGGTGATTTGCATTTGTAGTTTTAATTTTCTCATAGTATTGATTTTTAAAAATGATTGTATTATCCTAACAACTCTTCCAGTTGGTTGAGGCCCATGGTAAAGCCGCCTTCGAAACCCATTTCCACTAACATTTTAAAGTCAGCTTCTTCGTCAAAACTAAGGTCGACCACTACTTTGGTTTTATCGCCCACGGCTATAAATTTGTTATCCCAGTGCCCTACCGGCGCACCTGGCGCTGCGTTGCCATTCTCATCGGAGAATATAGCATCTGCTGCAAACCTGCTTCCCTGCTCAATAGCGGTAAACTTTACACAGCTCCAGTGCTTCTGGCCTTCCGGGCCTTCCATGTAATACAGCCAGGCGCCGCCTACTGTAAAATCCATCGATTTGGTTTTGGCTACCCAGGGTTTCGGGCCCCACCATTTTTCAAGTTGATCAGGGTCTGTCCAGGCTTTCCATACTGTTTCAATTGGCGCGTTAAATTCACGTACTACGTGAATTTTTTTAGTAGAAACATCTTTTTCGAACACAAAATTGTTTGTCATGATTGTTTAGTTTTATATGTCATTTATTGTACCTAGCTCTGCACCAACACCTCATCCAATTGGTTCAGACTCATGCTGGTGCCCTCTTTAAAGCCCATTTCGACGAACATTTTAATGGTGGATTCCTCCTCAAACGTGATCACCATATTCACCTTCGTCCTATTACCGTCAATGGATGAGAATTTAGTATCCCGGTATGATTTTGGCCCGGCAGTAACCGGATTACCATCCCCATCACAAAACAAACCCATCGATGAAAAAGCGCTGCCATTTTCTATTGCAGTAAATTTAGCATACACCCATTGTTTCTGCCCTTCGGGGCTAACCATGGCATACAGCCATACTCCGCCAACGGTAAAATCCATAATTTTGGTTTCGGCCTTCCAGGGTTTCGGCCCCACCCATTTATCAAGCAGGTCAGGCTCTGTCCAGGCTCTCCATACTTTTTCAATTGGTGCGTTAAATTCGCGTGCCACATGAATTTTTTTTGCGGCCAGGTCTGGTTCGAACACAAAATTGTTTGTCATGATTGTTTAGTTTTATATATCATTTAATAGGTTATCTAACTGATCAAAGCGGGTCTCCCACATCTTGCGGAAGGCTTCCATCCAACGGTCTATCTCTTTCATTTTATCAATATTTAGCTGATAATAAATTTCCCGCCCGCGTTGATCCTGGTCAACAGCGCCGCATTCGGTCAGTATCTGTATGTGTTTTGATACTGCCTGCCTGCTGCTGCCGAAATGCCCGGCAATGGCATTGGGCGTCATGGCGCCTACTGTAAGCAGCATGAGTATGGCCCTGCGGGTAGGGTCGGCTATGGCCTGGTAAATATCACGTCTAATGTCCATCTGCAACTATTTGATTGCAAATATATATGCAACTATTTGATTGCGCAAATTTTTTTGAAAATATTTTTAAAAAAATCCAACTGCTGAATTTGAAGAATATCCAGATAATAGAAAATTAGTTGACAAATACCCTTTGAGGGTCAGAGTGGCAGGATTTGAAAAAGCTGGCTGGTCAGACCGATGTCTGATTGGAAATCCATAACTCAAACTAAATACCAATGAAACAACTACCGCTTAAATGACTTGTTCCTATTTATTCAGCCTTTAACCTCTCTTCTACCTTTTTCTTCAGGTCCCGCAATGCTTTAGTCCTGTTCTTTTTTAACGGCTCTACTATGTCCGCCGGAGCGCCCGCCGGATTGTATTTTTCAGCCCAAAGGGTGATCTCCATCAGTACCGGGATTAATTCAATCGCTTTTTCAGTTGGGCGGTATAAGAATCTGGACTTGTTTGTTGGTGCCGTGTGCTTGGTAACGAAACCATCCCGCAGCAACATGTTGAGCCTGTCTGTTAAAATATTTGTAGCAATCTTTTCGTCCGAACATAAAAACTCACTAAAGGAATCTTTACCATACAAAAGTAAATCTCTGATAATCAACATTGTCCACCTATCACCAAATATATCCAGGGTATAACCAATCGGACAATCCGACCTGCTGTTTATTGTCTTCATAAAAAATAAAAAAATAGTTATTGCAATTTGCAATAACTTTATACATTTGTACTTGCAACTTGCAAGTACAAATGTAACAAAATAATTTATTTCGAAAACCAATTCCATGAAAGCAATTCAGTTAAAAGCATACGGCCAGCCAACAGAGAATGTAGGTGTCGTAGAAATTAATGACATCGATACCATTAATAATGATGAAGTTATTATTGAGGTTTTGTACAGTCCTGTGAATCCGAGTGATTTATTATTGATGCAGGGTACTTATCCCAGGCAACCCAAATTACCTTCTGTAATCGGACAAGAGGGTGTAGGCAGGGTGGCCTCGGTTGGGGTTTCTGTTACAAACGTTAAACCAGGTGATATAGTTACCATTCCATTTGGCACATTTGCCTGGAGTGAAAAGGTTGTGGCTAAAGCCGCAGAGCTGGTTGTGCTGCCGCCAAATGTCGATCTGCAACAGGCGGCTATGCTTTCCATAAACCCGCCCACAGCTGTGCTGCTGCTGGAAGAATTCGTTTCGTTAAATTCAGGTGATTGGGTAGTATTCAATGCAGCCAATGCTTCTGTAAGCCATACGATCATCGCGGTCGCAAAATCAAAAGGTATAAAAACGTTAGGAATAGTCAGGAGAAAAGAAGCTGTTGATGTGGCGCTGAAAGCAGGTGCTGACGTTGTTTTAGTTGATGATGAAAACGTTGTTGCTGCAGCGAAGAAAGCTACTAATAATGCAGAAATAAAACTGGGGCTTGACGCTGTTGGCGGTAAAGCAACCAATTCCATCGCCGAAATTCTTGGCAATGGTGGCTGCCTGGTTTGTTATGCTATGATGAGTGGGGAACCTATTAATGTTAGCCAAATCGGTCTCATTTTTAGACGGATACAAATCCACGGGTTCTTTATGTATTTACCTGATTACGTCCCTAAGTTAAAAAATGCGATACTCCAATCGGTGCAACTGCTGGAACAGGGAAAATTAAACGTTCCGGTTGCGAAAATATACCCGCCGGACAGAGTGAAAGAAGCGATACAGCATACGATAGATGGTGGCAAGGTTTTATTACAATTTAATTCTTAAAATATGAAAGCGTTAACATTTTTAAAAATCTTCACGGCTTTGAACGTAGTCATTGCCACGGGCTTTGCGGTAGCAGGGATAGTAAGCCCTCATTTACTATTGGCAGCCAACGCAACTACCGATAAAGCGATAACCATCTTTGCCTTATACGCTGGTGCGAGAGGTATTCCAATAGCAACATTAACCATTATGTCCGTATTCCGCAGGCATTGGAATGCTTTCATTACCCTTGCGGTAGTTGCTGGCCTAATACAATTTTCAGATGGCTTTATTGGCATTTATGAACAAGACCTATCTAAAACAGTTGGTCCATTTATCATCGCAGCGATTCAGTTTGCCGCAATTTACCTGGCGGTTAGCAACAATAATAAAATTAACGATCGAATAAATAAAGAAAATATCGCCTAATAAAAAGCCTCCGAAATTCCATCTAAAGGCATTTAAAAATTCAAATTTTCTAATTATGGAAAACAAAGTATGGATGATCACCGGGTGTTCATCCGGGTTCGGAAGAGAAATTGCGAAAGCGGCAATTAGCGCCGGGTTTGCTGTAGTTGTAACAGCGAGGGACATTAACAGCGTAGCTGAATTTCAGGCACTTAAAAATCAACTGGTTTTGGTGGCCGAATTAGATGTTGTAAACCAGGATTCCGTTTCAGCCGCAGTGGAGAAAACCATCTCCAGGTTTGGAAAAATAGACGTTCTGGTAAATAATGCCGGATATGGTTATTATGAGATCTTTGAGGAACTGGATATCAATGAATTCAAGAAAGAGATGGACGTAAACCTATATGGGGTTCTGAGAGCTTGCCAGGCAGTCCTTCCTCAGATGCGCAAGCAACGATCCGGGCATATCATAAATATATCTTCGATAGGTGGTTCAGTGGGGACGGCGGGAAGAAGTGCTTACAGTGCAAGCAAATTCGCCTTGAACGGGTTGTCGGAGTGCCTGGCCAAAGAGGTCAGCCCCTTCGGCATTAAGATAACTATACTCGAGCCGGGGCAGTTCCGGACGGATTTCTTTAATAAAGGAAAAACTCAAATAAAAGAAAGCGATAAACCTGATTATAAACAACTTGTCGACGATCTTAACCAGCAATTCACCGCGGTCAACGGCAGTCAGAAGGGTAGCCCGGAACTCGCAGCAAATGCTATAATTCAATTGAGCCGGAGTTCGGCACCACCACTGTGTGTCCCTCTCGGGGCGGATGCCGTTTCCTGGACCACTGACAGGCTGAAACTGGCTAATGAAGAATTAGAATCGTGGAAACAATGGGCAATAAATACAGCCTTTGATGAGACGCAGGACCCGAAATAATAAACCGGCAAGATTAGCTACGCTGATCCTGCAGTGGGGAATACACCGAAAAACAAAAAAGCCCTGACTTTCGTCAGGGCTTTCTATTTTCCGGTGTCGGGATGGCAGGATTCGAACCTGCGGCCTCCACATCCCAAATGTGGCGCGATACCGGGCTACGCTACATCCCGATTGGGGATTGCAAAAGTAAGATTTTAAATTGTTGTTACAAATCTTTTTAAAAAGAACTTTCTACGCTCCTTACAACTCGTTCATTAACAAAATTTTGATATCGAAAAAATTAAAATTTATAGCAGTTTTTATCATTTAAACCTATTTAAATACTTTTTTAATGGTGTAAGGCCTCCACTTTTTACAAAACATAAAAAAAGTTTAGTTAACAGACTACACTATATTCCTTTAAACTAATCATAAGTTATTCAATTCATGTTGCTTAACTAATCGTAAATTTTATTTTATTTTAATTAAAATTTGTTCTGTTGATGATATTTTTTTGATCAGAATCTGCCCTTACATACCTTCTAAAGTCATTTAAAGGTTAGAAGGGTGAATAAAAATATTGGTATAAATGCTTATACCACGACACATCTAATTAATGCGGGCACTTGCTTTGCACTACTCATGATGAAGCCAAGACTTCAAAAATTCACCGTTCTTTAAATTATAAATCATGACCCAAAAAGCAAATCTTATCAAAAACAGCACTAATGTGTGTGAAAACAATGCCTATTTTAAACTATTCGGTAAAGTTTGCGCCCTGCTATTACTGGTTGTTGTATTTACAGCAGGATGTAATAAGGATAGTTCAAACCCCGAACCAAATCCTCCATTATCAGCAAAACAGGCAGCAAACGCACCCTTTGTTAACCACAATATTAGCCCCGAACCAATAAATCTCAGAACATCTGGCAATTTTACAATTTTAACAGAGACGGGTATTTCTACTACCGGTGTTACTTCAATAATTGGTGATATAGGCGTAAGCCCGATAGCTGCCACAGCGATCACTGGGTTTGGATTAATAAAGGATGCCAGCAACCAGTTTTCCTATACGCCTATTGTAACCGGGAAAGTTTATGCTGCTAACTATGCGCCCCCTACTCCATCCAAAATGACCACGGCTGTAAGCGATATGAAAACTGCTTTTACCACAGCAAATGGTTTGACATATCCTGCCCCTAAGGTTCAAATGTATGCCGGCGATATCAGCGGCCGTACTTTACAGCCGGGGCTGTATAAATGGAGCACCGGAGTTTTAATAACAAATGTCGGTGTTACATTATCCGGTGGCCCCAATGATATATGGGTTTTCCAGATCGCACAAAATCTTACTGTAAATAACAGCGCCATTATTACTTTAGCAGGTGGTGCACAAGCCAAAAACGTATTCTGGGTAGTGTCGGGAAAAGCGACACTCGGAACAACCGTTAATTTCAGCGGAAATATCCTCAGTAAAACGCTGATCTCCCTAAATACCGGTGCAACAGTTAAAGGAAAACTATTGGCACAAACAGCAGTTACATTAATTGCAAATTCTGTTCATCCTTAACATATATTTACTACTAACTGCTATAAAGTGGTTAAAAAAAAGAAGCCTGCAAATACAGAATTTGCAGGCTTCTTTGTGTTCTGTGTCACGTCCTAAAATAAGTTGACAATAAAGTTGACTTATTCCAGGACTGGACAAACACAAAAATAAAGGCGGGAGATTAAGCCCGCCTTTATTGAAATTTAATTTAAACCGTTGGTAATCTATTGATTATTAATAACTATTACCCAATGTTATTTAAGTATCCACATCAACCCGTTGATGTCGTCATTGCCGCCATACTGGCTCGCCAATGCTGCGTTGTAATTTGTAGCATTTGCTGTACGCTCACTTGACGGATATTGGAAACGCATGGCAATACGCTGCCCATTATCCGTTCCGGGGCCGGTAGTAAAGGTTGGCACGCCGGTTCTGCGATAAGTGAAATACGATTCTAAGCCCGAGTGGCGGAATAATGCCAGGTACTTTTGCTGTAATATCTGGGTTAAACCCGTTGCACCGCTGGCATATTTTACTGTGGGCTGTGCATAATAGGTGGCCCAGTTAAAATTAATAGTATAAGTATCATAGTTTGAACCCACCGTAACATCAGTTGAACCCGGGCGATAGAAATAAGCAATAAAACTACCAGCGGTAGGTATACTGTATGATGCCATTGAAGCTTGTATGCCAGCAGTATAATATGCCTCGGCATTGCCTGCAGCCCATCCACGGTTTATACCCTCGGCTATATTAAACATCAATTCAGGAAAGCCTATCTGTATGCTTGGTTCACCTGTATAAGTTGAATAGTAACGTTTGCGGTTAATAAAAGAATAATACTGTAACCCTGCATTGTTATACATTACTCCAAGGTCCAGTCCCGGATCGGCGCCCACAAATGAAGCAAAATCTGTCGGGCTTTGTCCTTTGGTATCTACCAAATATCGGGCAGGCTCAGCAACTGCATAAACTCTTGGGTCATTAAATTGAGTAAGCAGGCTGATATAGGTTTGAGATGAATTTTGCCTCGAACCGCTTTGCCCAAAGTTATTTGGATTTTGGGGATAAAAATTGCTTGGCGTTACAAAAACATATTGCATGTTATCATTTGCGCTTTGCATCAAAGGATAGGTTGTTGGGTTAGCAAGTATTTTGGCAAATTGAGCAGGGGCATTCACATCAGCATCTGCCGATTGCTTGCTCAGCTCAAGTAATAACCGGATGCGGAATGTATTTACCAGTTTTTGCCATTCTACCAGGCTATTGCCGTAAAATATATCACCGCCTAAAGTTGCACCTAAACCAGTGCCGCCAACTGATGGATTTGCGATCAATTGAGTAAGATCTGCATTAGCGCTTTCCAACCAGGCAAAAGACTGTATCATTACCGCCTTTTGCGTATCATACTTTGGGGTAAGATTATTTAGTCCCTGTAAAGCCTGTGTCATAGGTATATCACCTTCTTCGAGGCTCATTTTACTGAAAAAGTAAGCCCTAAAAAATTTACCCAGCGCCTCGTATGGATTAACGGCGGCACCGCCCGAGGCACTTGCTGTGCTCTCCATTGCCAAAACGTTTTTCAAAGTGTTATAATAGTTATCACCAGAGCCGAAATCATAAGTGTTATTACCATAGTAATTGTAATTGTAGATATAATACTGGTCCCATATTTCGGGTGAGTTATCCGGTAAATCAACCAGGCTGTTTACAACACCATTGAATAACAACGATGCCGGAACATTAAGAGGGACATTGGGATTTTTAGTTAAATCCTCGAAACTCTTTTTACAACTGCTTACCGTCAGCAGCATTAGCGCCGGCAGTAAATAAAATTTAAATATCTTTTTCATGATCATTATCCAATTTTAATTAGAATGAAAGTTTTATGTTAAGGCCGTAGCTTCGTACCGAAGGCGATTGCAAACCTGTAAGTGAAGTATTTGAATTGCTATACTGATCCAGATCCACATCTTTAAACCTGGAATCTTTGTAGAAGTATAACAGGTTACGCCCGTAAATAGAAGCTGAAGCTTTTTGAATAAAAGTTTTTTCAAGCCATCTTTTAGGGAAAGTATAATCCAATGTTACTTCGCGCAGCTTGGCATAAGTTTTACTCATCAGGTCGGCCTCAGCCACATTATAATATTGGCTTACATACTCCTGCACAAATGCAGTTTGCGTATTCGGAGCATATTGTAATGCACTATAATTTAATACGGCACCGGTTTGTGAGTTATAATTTGGAGCAACGCCATTTGATATGGTTACACCCTCGCCTACATAACTACCATTATAACCTGCCTTGCCAAAGTTCGACCAATCCTGGTAACGTGCTGCACCTAATGCGCCTTCGGCCGTTAAAGCATTAGCACCACCACGCATGGTTTTATTAAATACATAATCATCCGTTACACCGCCGACTGAACCATCAAACTGGAAACCCATACCTATGTTTTTATAGTGTATGTGATTATAAAACGACCAGGTAAAATCAGCATTCAGGTGGCCCAGGTATTGTGGTACAGGGTTTACTAAAGGTTCGCCATTTGAACCGTTAATGATCTGACCTGTAGGTGTCCTTACAAAAGCAGTTCCATAAAATTTGTCTATGCGATCGCCTTGTTTAAAGAAGGTATTGTAAGTTGTTTGTCCCGGCGGTAATTCTTCGTAAATATCCTTGTAGGTTGACCAGTTAACCAAAACATCCCAACCGAAACCACTAAGATCTTTAATTGGCGTACCAGTTAATGAGAGCTCGTAACCGGTTTTTTTGGTTTTCAGGGCATTCAAGAACTCATTAGTATAGCCTGTGGCTGTAGATATAGGGTTATTTAATATCTGCGGGCCGTCAATGTACTGGAATGCAGTAGCGCTTAAACCCAAACGGTTTTGTAGGAACTTAATGTCAATACCCTCTTCATAGTTAACACGGGTTGATGTTTTTATACCATTTTGATATAAATAATTAGAGGCATATCCTGCCGCCTGGCTGTTGTAAGGCTTGCCTATGGAGTAAGATGGATTAAGTGAGTAAGCCGGGCCGTTATATGGTGAATCGTAAGTTGATCCATATCCTAACGGATTCAAAAATAAAGGATTGGTACCCGGGCTGTTGCTAACTGTTTGCCCGCTATATGCCGTAATTGTATTATATGGCGTCGGGCCGATAGTTGGGCTCGTATCATCCGAGCGCACATTTGAGTAAGATGCACGGGCTTTAAGGAATGATATAAACTCAGGCAAATGAATATAATCAGATAGCACTGTAGCGCCTGATAAACTTGGATAGTAATAAGTGGTTACATTCTGGAATGCCGATGATTTATCTATACGGCCTGTACTTGATAAAGTAGCATATTTACCAAAGCTCAGATCGACTGAATAATAACCGCTCAAAGTCCGCATTTGCGCGTTCCAGTTGGTGGCCTCTATAGGGTTTTTTGAGTTGCTTAATGCGAAAAGTTGAGGCACATTCAAATAATCGGTTGATACCCAACTCGAGCTGTAATTAAAGCTGCGTAAGTTACCGCCCACTAATCCCGATATATTTAAAAATTGACGTACGGTATAGTCATAATTTAGCTTTACCTCTGTGTTATTTTCAAACAGGTCACGGCGATCTTCGCGATAGTCACCTTCGTTACCTTCACGGCCATAAGGGTGTGCGGAATAAGGCAAGTCCTCTGTACGCAGCAGGTTATAGGTATCGATCTGTGATTTTAAACCTATATTTAAGTTGTTATCGATCTTGTAATTACCAGACACATAGCCGTAAGTATCATTTTTATGATGCCCGCGTGTCCATACCGAAGTAAGGAAATAAGGATTATGATAACGGGTGTACTCTTCAAACTCAGATTGCACACCTACTTTACCAGGCTGCCAGATGGCTTTAATTATGGGTTGGTTAACACTCCAGTCGGCGCCTGTCCATATAGCCAAATTGTAAATGATACTATTTGGTCCGTACTGCACATCAGGGAAATCATCTGTACTTTGCCTGTTATAATTAACGTTTGCTTCAAATCTCCAACGCGGGCTAGGGTTAAAAGAAGCATAGAAATTAGCATTAGCTATATTAAGGTATTGTGAAGGGATATAGCTCTCCTGGTGCTCCTGCGAAACCGAGAAACGAGTAGTATAAGTATCACCGTTTGCTGTTAAAGCAATGTCGTTATTGGTTTGATAACCTGTTCTTAAAAAATTCGCGAGGTTATTTGCTCCCCTGGCTAGCCATGGCGTTCCCTGGCGCACGCCATTAACAACAGGGCTGTCAAACTGAGGTATCAGCTGGCCGGCAAAATATGGTCCCCAGATATCGTAGTCACTATCCACACCACCTGGTGCGCCGCCTTTACCATCCACAAACTCATAAAAAGTATTTTCACCGGGGCCGTATGAATGCTGAACACGCGGAAATGCAACAAATCCTTTGTTCATCACCGTACTGCTATTGATATCAACGGTAAGGCCTTTTTTATTTTTCTCACCTCTTTTGGTGGTGATCAGAATAGCGCCGTTTGCGGCGCGGTTACCATATAAAGCTGCCGCTGCCGGACCCTTCAATACCGTATAGGTATCAATATCATCCGGGCTCAGGTCAAAAGTGTCCGAGTTGATAGGTAAGCCATCCACCACATACAGGGAAACGGTATTACCACGTATGGTCACATTCGGGATTCCCAATATTTCAGAAGTGGCGCCTACCGACAAAC